>JBMTSM010000172.1:0-4619 GCA_049448275.1 Burkholderiaceae bacterium | reverse complement strand
GGCTTTGTACTCTCAAATCAAGTCGAGGTGTACGTCAATCAGGCCTATCAAATTGCCAGCCACCGTTTTTCAAGCAGCTTGGCCGAAGGCATGGGGTACATTTTTACCCCCATCGTTTTGGTCATTGGCGCAGTGACGGTGCTATCGGTTTATTTTGGCCTGCGTCAAACGCAAGCGTTGATGCCTGAGGGCGATGTCGCTTCGGGTGCAAAACGTGCGCCGGCGATCTTTACATTGGTCGTCATGGGATATGCCGCATTCGCGCTGTTCGATGCTTGGGGTATCAAGCGTACGACGGACATGGTGATTCCTGCTGTCTTCGCAATTGTTGCGATATTGAGCTGCATCTACCTGCTGATTAAGATGCGTTTCACGCCCGAGGGGCACCCGTTATTTGCCGATAGCGAGGCACCAATAAATGGCACACCGCCAGCCGTTAGCTTGTGGCCGAGTCTGGCTTGGTTAGTCGGGCTGGTGGCGCTGACGGCGTTGTTCGGCTTCTTTATTGCTTTAGCGTTGTTCTTTGTCATCTTCTTCCGCTACCGCGCGCAGATTTCATGGCGCTTTAACTTGTTACTGACCAGCTGCGGATTGGCCTTTATGTTGGGGATGGTGCACATGCTCAACCGTGACTTTCCACCGGGTCTACTGCAGTCAGTGGTCAGCCTGCCGTGGCCGCTAAATTGATCTTGAAGGATTTGTATTCATGCCTCAAAAAGCAATACCGTTTTGGTTCATGCGCGGCGGCTCGTCGCGCGGCCCCTACTTTAAGCGTGACGATTTACCGACCGATTTGGAGGCCTTGAGCGAGGTCTTGATCGCGGTAGTTGGTGCGGGTCACGAGCTCAACATTGACGGGATCGGCGGTGGCGCTGCGGTGACGACCAAGGTCGCCATGCTCAGCCCCTCCAAGCTACCAGGAGTTGATGTCGATTATTTTTTCGCGCAAGTTGGGGTGACTGAAAAAATAGTGGATTTCAAGCCAACCTGCGGCAATATCTTGGCGGGTGTGGGGCCGGCAGCGATCGAGATGGGGTTGGTTGCAGCTCAAGAGGGGGTGACTCGGGTTGTGATCAACAGTGTAAACACAGGCGCCAAGGTGGAGGCTGTGGTTCAAACGCCCGGTGGCCATGTGTCATACGCCGGTGACACTGTGATTGCGGGTGTGCCCGGGGCATCAGCACCGATCAGTTTGTTGTTCATGGATGTGGTGGGCTCAAGCTGCGGTGCACTCTTTCCGACTGGCAATCCGATTGATGTAATTGACGGCGTGAGCGTCAGCTGCGTTGATGTAGCGATGCCCGTGGTGATTGGCCGAGCGGCTGACTTCGGAATAACCGGTAAAGAGGCGGCGGCTGAGTTAGACGATAACGCGGCATTATTTGAAAAGATTGAAGCGGTGCGTTTGAAGGCAGGCGCTCTGATGGGGCTGGGGGATGTCACCAAATCCGTGATACCAAAGTTTGCCTTGTTAAGCGAGCCAACGCAGGCTGGTTGCACCATCGCGGCGCGCTATTTCATGCCCTGGAAAACCCACCCATCAATGGCCGTGACCGGTGCCCAGTGCATCGCCTCGTGTGCCGTCCACCCCGACACCGTCGCCCATGGTCTGGCCGTGGTGGGAGAAGGGTCGCCCCTGAACGTGGCTATCGAGCATCCCTCAGGCGAGATTGATGTGTTGATGGACTTCGCGGTAGACGCGGGCGTATTCACCCTGAGAACCGCTGGTTTGCTGCGAACCGCGCGTTTATTGGCACGCGGCGAGTTGATGGTGCCTGAAGGCCTGGGCGCCTAAGCTTTCACATTGGTGCGTCGACGCTTGAATGCCGACGCGGCCAATGGAGAGCCGATGATCACCAAGACAATGCGAACAATGTGGTGGGTGACGACGTATCCCAAGTCTGCGCCCACAACAATTGCAAAGACCGCCATCTCGGCTTGGCCAGCGGGCGCATAAGCCAAAAAGATCGAGACAGGGTCGCCGAGTCCCAGCATCGTTAGGGTGATGACGAAGGCGGCGCAAATCAGTCCCAACAAGACGACGTAGCCCAGACCAGCCAGCACGTCGCGTTTGAGTTCGGCGAGGGTAACGCCGGAGTAGTGGACGCCGATACCAACGCCCACAAACACCTGTGCAAACAAGATAGCCTCTTGCGGCGGGCGCGCGTGTAGCACATCCGTCAAAGCAGCGGCGCCAGCCAGCAGCATGGGGCCAATCATGGGGGCGCCAAACAAATTGATTTTGTTCCCCAAATACCAGCCGAGGCCACCGAGGATGGGCACCAGTAGCAATTCGTTGAGGGGTAATTCACTGGCAGCGATCCCGACGGGGTTGTGCAGTGACACACCGTACACATGGGTCAGCACGAAAGGCGCCACGATCACGAACATGAACAGACGCGTCGCTTGGATCAGAGAGATGGTGCGTACCTGACCACCGGCCTCTTTGCCAAACAGCACCATGTCTTGCAAACCCCCAGGGATCGCAGCGTAATAAGCCGTGGCGTTGTCAAATTTGCAAAGATTGCGGAAATAGGGAACGCCGACCACTGCACAAATGGCGATGAAGATGGGCATGGCAGATAACGTGATGGCCATCGACGACACCTGATCAAGCAGCGCTGGGGTAATTGAGGCACCAATTGCAACGCCTAATATGGCACGCGCGGCGTTGGACACCACGTTGACTCCTTTCAGCGGGACGTGGGTGAGTGCGGCGATGAGCAATGCCGCCATTGGACCAAACAAAAAGGGCAGCGGCAGCCCTGCGAGGTGAAAGGCGAGCACCCCTGCCATAGCGATGACCAAGGTCTTGATTCGGATGAGGGCAGCAGATGTGAGGGGCATTTGGGATCGGTACTTTACGCTCTTGTATTCGAGAGTATACAATTGGATACAATTATCGCAACCCAATCAATTAATAAAATTTTGACGTGAACACCGAGTCTCTTACACAGGGAAAGGACGTCTACCATCGGTTGATAGACGACATTGCATCGGGCGTCCTGAGGCCGGGTGATCGGCTCCGTGAGGTGGCGTTGGCCGAGCGCCTGGCGGTAAGCCGTACGCCCATACGTGAGGCGATCAAAGACCTTGAGGCAGACGGCTTAGTCGAGCACGTCCCCCGGGTGGGTGCGGCGATCAAGGTACTGTCGTATGCCGAGGTGGTTGAGCTCTATGAAATGCGTGCTGTGCTGGAGGGTGTCGCGGCTCGTTTGGCGGTGCGCGCCGCCTCTGAGTTAGAGCTCCAGGAATTGGTGAAGTTGAACGAGCGGATGGTGGCTTCGCTCGACAATGCCACGCAGATGGCCCAGCTCAATCGCATGTTCCACCGTGCCTTGTTCAATGCAGCTAAAAACCGCTACCTGTTGCAGTCGGTCTCAATGGTGCAAAAGACCATGTTGGTGATTGGTCCATCGACCCTGACTGAGGTCTCTCGGGCCAGCGCGGTGATTGAAGAACATGCCGTTTTATTAGATGCGCTGCTGCGCCGAGACCCAGTAGCTGCAGAGCTCGCCATGGTGGCGCACATCGATGCGTCGCATCGGGCACGCCTGCAGCAGTTGGCATTGCGCATGGAGAATTTGTCTGACTTGAAAGGAACAACCCATCGTGACTGAGCGAACCATTGACCTCGCCGCACCATTTGACTGGGACGTGGTGGTGGTCGGCGGCGGTAACGCAGCCCTGTGTGCGGCCATCAGTGCTGCGGAGAAAGGGGCGCAGGTAATCATCATCGAGTCTGCGCCAAAGACCTACCGAGGCGGGAACAGTCGCCACACGCGCAACTTCAGGGCCATGCACGACGGACCATCGGGCGTCCTCGAGGAGACCTACTTAGAGGAGGAGTACTACCAGGATCTACTCAAGGTGACCAAGGGTAAAACGGATGAAACGCTGGCGCGTCAGTGCATTCGGGAGTCTGAGCCTGCTTATCGCTGGATGATGGATCACGGCGTCCTCTTCCAGCCTTCGCTATCCGGTACGCTATCGCTGTCTCGAACCAATGCATTTTTCTTGGGCGGTGGTAAAGCATTGGTTAATGCTTACTACAACACAGCAGAGCGCTTGGGTATCGCCGTGACCTACGACACGGAGGTCACCCATGTGCAGCTGGCAGGCAATCGGTTTACCCACCTCGAAGTGACGCGCGCGGGTAAGCGGTATGTGGTGCAGGGTAAAGCGTTGGTGTTGGCTTCGGGTGGGTTCCAGTCGAATTTGGAATGGCTGACCGAAGCGTGGGGTCCGGCTGCTGCTAATTTTTTGATCCGCGGCACGCCTTACAACCGTGGTGTGGTGTTGAAAGACATGTTGGATCAGGGTGCACTGAGTGTCGGTGACCCAACGCAGTGCCACGCAGTGGCGATTGATGGACGTGCACCGAAATTCGATGGGGGTATCGTGACTCGCCTCGACTGCGTGCCGTTCTCGGTGGTTGTGAATAAGCATGGCGAACGCTTCTACGACGAGGGTGAAGACGTATGGCCCAAGCGTTATGCCATTTGGGGGCGCTTGGTTGCAGCCCAACCCGATCAGGTCGCTTATGTGGTGATCGACGCCAAGTCCCTGAACCTGTTCATGCCATCTGTGTTTCCGCCGGAAAAAGCCGACACCCTCGC
>JBMTSM010000171.1:0-4619 GCA_049448275.1 Burkholderiaceae bacterium | reverse complement strand
TCGTCTGAGGACTTGGTTGGCGTCGCAGAAGGATCAATAGCGATCAACTCAAGGTAGGCGTTTGGGTATTCCTGGGAGCCGATGGGAATGAGCCGGTTGTGCGTTCCCATAAGCGGGTGGCTCCCGCCAGGTCCTGGAACGACGCCAAGCGTCTCCGCACACCAATCAACGGCATCCGTCAGGGTGCGCGCGGCGATGACGAGGTGGTCAAGTTGAGGGGCGACTTGGGGCATATTGTGATCGGTCAGGTATTGGGTAAACCCTAGTCTAGCGGGTTCCCGAGGTTACATAAATTACTAATTTGTCCTATTGACAGATCAATAGGACGAAACCTAGACTGGTTTATATGAACGCGCCAATGCCTCTGCCGAAATACCACCAGGTTTACTTGGTGTTGCGCGAGCGCCTGATGGCAGCTGGCGATGGTGCGGCGGTGCAGCCCGAATTCGAGTTGATGAAAGAGTTTAATGTCGGTCGTGTCACGGTTCGGCGAGCGCTTTCAACATTAGTCTCCGAAGGGCTTATCTCTCGTGCACCCGGGCGTGGAACCCGAGTTGCCGCGAGACCGACGGATACAACCCTGCCCCAAGACAACGCGGAACGCTCGGACCTGCTGGCGAACTTGGTTAACGTTAGCCTCTCGACGAAAGCGCAGGTCCTGTCGCTCGAGACAATCAAGGCACCTGATGACGTGGCGCGTGCATTGCGGTTGGATGCAGATCGCATGGTGCAAAAAGCGGTGCGCGTTCGTAGAACCAAGAGCGGGCCTGTTTCCTACATCACCACACATGTGCCGATGGCGCTCGCAAAAGGCATTACGCGACAGCAATTGGCACGAAAACCCCTGCTGACGTTGCTGGAGGAGTCCGGCTTAACGCTTGGCAAGGCACAGCAAAATGTCTCAGCCCGTCTAGCGGATGCCGTGGTGGCGGAGTGGTTAGGGGTGGCGATCGGATCAGCACTCTTATCGGTGCGCCGTGTGGTTTACGACACCGATGACCGTCCCATCCAATTGCTGATGGGGCTGTATCGGCCCGATCGTTATGAATATCAAATGAAATTGTCCCGAATGGGCGGCGTGGATGCGCGCGTTTGGGTCGATGCGGAATTGGCGGCGAATGTTTTGTGACGGCGATTTTCGAATGGCTATACACAAGTTTGAGTTGCCATTGCTGGTTACCTCGGTACAAACCGAGGGGCCAAAACGCCACTTGTGGCGCTAACCAAAAGGGCGTAACGCTCGACTATCTAGGAGATCAAGTATGACCACACGTCGCAATTTCGTCGCGGGTACCGCGGCAGCCGCCACTTCATTGGTGTTCCCATTGGTTGCACGAGCGCAGCCCGCACCCGTGAAGGTCGGCGTTCTACACCCAGTCACCGGCTGGGCCTCGTACTCTGGTACGCAGTGTCGACTCGGTGCCATGATGGCCATTGAAGACATCAATGCCGCCGGCGGTATCAAGTCTTTGGGTGGCGCCAAGATTGAAGCTGTCCTTGGTGATGCGCAATCCAAGCCAGAGGTCGGTGTCGCTGAAATTGAGCGCCTGCAGGCGGATGGTGTGAGCGCGGTTGTTGGGGCTTACGCATCCGCAATCTGTCTGGCAACCACACAGGCTGCAGCTAAGTATGACCTGCCACACGTGGTGGACATTGGTGTCGCTGACTCCATCGTGGAGCGCGGACTGCCCAACACCTTCCGCTTCGGGCCTGGCTACAAAACGGTTGCTGACTTGGCAATTGAAAACCTGAACAGCCTCAATACGGCTGCTGGTAAGCCCATCAAATCAGCCTTGATCATCCACGAGGAATCGTTGTTCGGAACCGGTACAGCGGGCCTTCTGTCTAAAGCACTGCCCAACTTAGGCATTGAGGTCAAGGAGGTGATTAAGCACGCCAACCCGACGCGCGATTTCAATAACATCGCACTCCGAATCAAGTCGGTACAGCCTGATATCGTGATTCCAGCCAACTACTACAACGAGTACGCGCTGTTGGTTCGCACCATGCAACAGCAACGCATCGTCCCCAAGGCGATTTACTCCGTATTGGGTGGTGCCGCATCACAGTACAAATTTGTGCAAGAGTTTCCCGAAGCTTCAAACGGCATCATCGACTGCAACCACTGGTTTAACCCCAAAGATCCCCGTGCGCAGGCGCTGCGTAAGCGGGTGGAAGCACAAGGGAAATTCTTTAACTACGAGGTGTTCTTGACCTATACGGCCATGATGTATTTGGCGGACGCTATCGAAAACGCGAAGTCTCGCGAACGTGGCGCCATCACGCAAGCGTTGGCGAACAGCACCTTTAGCGACCACATCATGCCGTACGCGGCAACCAAGGTTGTGAATGGTCAAAACACGGGGGCTCGTCCGCTGATGACCCAGGTGCTCAATGGCGATATCAAGGTCATCTTCCCGACCGACTATCGCGAGACGGCTCCCTTATTCCCCATGAAGGGCTGATGAGGAAAAGCCCCAACCATGTTTGATCTGTCCATCCTGATTCCGTCAGTCCTGAACGGTCTTACAACCGGGGCTATTTACGCCCTCATTGCGTTGGGGCTCACACTCATATACGGCGTGCTACACATCATCAACTTCGCCCATGGGGCGTCGTTGATGCTGGCGCTTTATGCGGTTTATATCTTGCATACCAAGTTCGGTATCACGCCGTATTGGGCGCTACCGATCTTGATCCCCGGGATGTTTTTGCTGGGCTATGGGCTGCAAAAAATTGTGATCAATCGATCCAGCCATGGGCGGGACGAAAATATTTTGTTAGTCACATTGGGCATATCCATCGTGATGGACAACATGGCGATCTTGGTGTTTCGGTCGGATACCCAGACCATCGAGACCGATTTGACCTTGGCTGTTGTGGAAATTGGCCCCGCCTTTATTTCAACGCCCAAAGTAATCGCGTTCGGCGGCGCCTTGCTGTCTTCCTTGATACTTTATTTACTCATATCAAAAACGGATCTAGGGCGCGCTATTCGTGCGGTGTCCAAGGAAAAAGCGGGTGCGCGACTCATGGGTATCGATGTGGACCATGTGTACGCGATGACTTTTGGTATCGGCTTGGCTGCGCTTGGTGCGGCCGCTTGCTTTCTTCTGCCTGCCTACTATGTGAATCCACAGGTCGGCAGTGGCTTTGTGTTGATTGCTTTCACGATCGTGGTCCTCGGCGGTATGGGCAGTTTTGGCGGCGCTTTGGTGGGCGGCTTGTTGATCGGCGTTGTGGAGTCCCTAGGCGGTTTGTACCTGGGTGAATCACTGGGTCAGATCGGCATCTTTTTGATTTTCATCCTGGTTTTATTGTTTAGGCCAAACGGGTTTTTTGGAGCCAAAGCATGAAGCCACTTCTCTCGATTGCAGCCTTTACCGTCGTTATTGCGCTGTTTCCGTTGGTGACCGATTCTGGTGTCCACCTCAACTTTGTCATGATGGCGTTGTACGCGGGCCTGATGGGCATGGCGTGGAACGTGTTGGCCGGCTTCGGCGGTCAGTTTTCGTTTGGCCACGCTTTGTTTTTTGGATTTGGCGCCTACATCCACATCATTGCCCAGTTGAGCTGGGGTATCAATCCTTGGTTCGCGATCTTTTTAGCCATCGCGGTCAGCGCACTGGTGGGCGCTGTGGTTGGTGCGCTGAGTTTTCGCTACGGTTTGAAGGGATCTTACTTTGCGCTCGTTACGCTCGCGTTTGCAGAAGTTGCTCGGATTTTGGCTCTATCGGTAGATATCACTGGCGGTGGTGTGGGGTTGATGCTGCCCTTGAAGCCATCCGTCGCCAATATGCAGTTTGAATCCCGGGTGGGGTATTACTACATGATGGTGGTCATGGTCGTGGTCGCGTTGCTGCTGACGCAATGGCTCAAGGGTGCGCGGTTTGGCGCCTATTTACAGGCTATTCGAGACAATGAGGACGCTGCACGCGCTGCCGGCGTTGATCCGTTTCAAGTCAAACTTCGCGCGATTGCGCTGTCGGGCGCGATGATGGGTGCCACCGGCGCCTTCTACGTGCAGGTGTTTCAGTACATTGACCCCGCGATTGCCTTTGGACCGCAAGCGTCGGTAGAGGCGCTGGTTGCAGCGATTGTCGGAGGCTTAGGTACCGTATGGGGGCCGTTACTGGGCGCGGTCGTGTTGCACACATTGTCCGATGTGACGCGTAACCTCTTCGGCGCGCTACCGGGCATCAATATGATCATCTATGGCTCAGTTTTGGTCTTGATCGTGATGTTTCTCCCGCGCGGGATCGCAGGCCTGGGCGTATCCGTACGTGATCTGTTTGGGAAGAAACGATCATGAGCCGACCGCTATTGGAAATTGAGAATGTCTCCAAAACCTTCGGCGGCTTGAAGGCAGTCTCGTCGGTCTCTCTGAGCGTCGAGGCGGGGTCCTTGTGTGCCCTGATCGGCCCCAATGGTGCGGGTAAAACCACCTTGTTCGCGCTCATGACGGGATTCATTAAGCCAGATCAAGGAAGCGTTCGATTTGACGGCACGGACATTACCGGACGAGCCCCTCATTTGAATGCCCGTTTGGGTATGGCGCGCACGTTTCAGATTGTTCAACCCTTTGCCGCACAGACCGTTCGAGAAAATATCGCAGTCGG
>JBMTSM010000170.1:0-4622 GCA_049448275.1 Burkholderiaceae bacterium | reverse complement strand
TGGTATCCGTTTTGGCCGAAGCGCTGGATTTATGGGCATCCGCAGGAATTGAGCCAGCGCAAGCGATCAGCGCGCTCTTACCGCTGGCACGCACATCGCTTGTGTCGTTCGAATCCGCAGCCACCGGAGGCGCGTTAGACGCAGCAGTTGCAGGTCCAGTTGCACGGGGGGACCTCGGTGTCATTGAAAGTCACCTGACCGCATTCGATAAACAAGGCATTGATTCCGCGCTTTACCGAACGATCGCACTGAAACAGGTGCAGTTGATGGCAAGGGGCGATCGCTTAACCGCCGCGACACTAGCCGCTGTGGAACAGCGCTTGGCACGATCATCCGGGGACTGACCCCCTCACAAGCAGCGTATTCAGCCTATGCCAACGGCAGCCGCGGGCTTTGCGGTATTTACTGGGGAAGTAAACGTTTGAGTTTCGCTATCGCGGTGTCGGGCGTGGTCAAGACGGGTAGTCCCAAACGTGATCGCACCAAGGGCGCAGCTCTCGCCATGCTGAATTGCGCCAACGCAACAAGCCCACACCCCCGCTCCGCCAGCGTCCTGGCGGCCGCCAACACCAGGGCATCATGGGTCGCACCATCGCCCGTATTGAGAGCGGTCATGGCATCCTCGACCAGCTCGGTCTGCAAGACACAGCCATCGCCAAATTCGGGCGGCATGCTCACCAGCGTGGGTCCGAAGGATGCAATCAAACCAATGGTGGAATCAGCCTTCAAAGAAGCGATACGCCACGCGTTTGCCTCCTCAATCATCGCCTCGTTAGGCTTCAAGATAGGGATTTGTGGATGCAGTGCCGCGGCCGCCTCGATACAGGGGCCAAACGCTGAGCACGTGAACAACACGCCCTCGGCCCCGGTGTTGACCGCGTAATCGGTCAAGTCGATGAAACGCTGCGTCATGACCCCGTCTAACCCCTGACCGTTTTGGGCCAAGTCTGCCGACAGGCTGTCATCGAGCAGGTTCATCCGAGTGGCTTCGGGCCATGAAGCTTCGAAAGCTTGATTGATCGGATCCACAGAATGCGCAAGTGCGTGAATAAGGGCGATGCGCGGCATAACAAATCCTGGGTGTGGCCTGCCCGGAGGGAATCGAACCCCCGACCCACGGCTTAGAAGGCCGTTGCTCTATCCGACTGAGCTACGGGCAGATCTGAGTTAGTTGAGCGATTAAACCAGAAATAAAAAAGCCCCTTTGATGGGGCATTTTCAATTGACTGATGGTCGGAGCGATAGGATTCGAACCTACGACCCTCTGGTCCCAAACCAGATGCGCTACCAGACTGCGCTACGCTCCGACAGCTTCGTATTGTAGCGACTAAAACCTCTAATTCTGGACGTACCAGGTCTCTACGGGTAATTAAATTGAGCGGCGTTGGTCACAATACTATTCGCATTTGTGCGGCGGCCTCGTGTAACCAGCTGAGCCAACGGGTCGTTATCGCAGGCTCTGGACTTGCCCCATTCGCTCCGCTGGCGAGCACCACATTCAGAGCGGCGACTACTTGGCCATCCGCTCGTTGAAGCGGCACAGCGATGGCTTGAACACCCCACTCATGCTCATCCACCGCGTGCACCCAATGCTGGGCTCGGGCCTGACTGAGTCGCTCTAACAGGGCTGAGGGCGTTGTGATGGTCTGTGGTGTTAGGCGCGTTAATGGATGGGCGCGCAACCAGTTATCGACCGCTGCTTCCGGCCAGTAAGCCATCAATATTTGCCCAGTCGATGTGGCGTGCATGGGTAGGCGCGCGCCCAAGTGCAGACCCTGTGCCATGGTCATGATCTGTCGAATGTGTTGCGCTTGGCGCGTGTGCAGGTCAGCACTCGATGGCGAGACCGCAACCGGCAACGCCTGAACTGCGCCAACGAGTGCCGTGCGGCTGCGCGCAACGATCACGACTTCCCCACCATCGGGCACCACCACCGAGAAAGCGCCCCCCGTATGCGTGGCGAGCTGGTCAAGGTGAGGCTGGACTACCCTTGGCAGTTGTGCCGAGGCCAGGTAATTACCACTGAACTGCATGACCTTGGGCGTCAACCAAAACTGCCGGCCATCAGTCTCCAGATATCCCAATGCATGCAGCGTCAACAAATATCGCCTAGCCGCTGCTCGTGTGAGTTCTGCGCGCTGCGCAGCCTGCGTGGCGTTGAGCCGCTGATGGGCATGGTCAAAGGCTTGCAGCAGCTGCAGGCCCTTGGCTAAACCCGCGATGTAATCACGTGGTGTCATTGCGGTAGTGAACGACATGTTGGAGTTGAGCGGGTTGTTGGAGGTCGATTCACAAATTTGCGCGATTATCGCACAGATAGGTTGCTTATCGCGCAATAAGCCAGCGCCCACCGTGCGCGCCAGCACCTTTCACCCTACGATCAAAAGATCGATAACAAGCAACACTGCAGGTGAATATGAATACACAAGTCGCCATCATTGGGGCCGGACCGTCAGGCTTGCTACTCGGCCAGCTGCTCTACAAGGCAGGTATCGACAACGTCATCATCGAGCGCCAGAGCGCGGCATACGTCTTGGGACGTATTCGTGCCGGCGTGCTTGAGCAGGGGACGGTGGACGCACTTACCGAGGTCGGTGTCGACTCGCGCATGCACCAAGAGGGGCTACCCCACGATGGATTTGATTTGCTTTTCAAAGGCCAACGTCATCGGATTGACCTCAACGCGCTCACTGGCGGCAAACGTGTCATGGTGTACGGTCAAACGGAGGTCACTAAAGACCTGATGCAGGCTCGCGAGAACGCCGGCCTTAAGACAATTTATAGCGCCGAGGACGTTGCCATTGCCGATTTCGACGGCGTACATCCCACGGTCAGCTATAGCCTTGATGGACAACGCCATGAGCTAAGCACTCGATTCATTGCGGGTTGTGACGGTTTTCACGGGGTGTGCCGGGCCAGCATCCCCGCAGACCGACTGGAAACCTTCGAGAAGGTGTATCCGTTTGGTTGGTTGGGCGTCTTAGCCGATGTGCCACCAGTCGCACACGAGCTGATCTACGCCAACACCAACCGCGGATTTGCACTGTGTTCCATGCGGAGCATGACGCGCAGCCGTTACTACATTCAATGTCCGCTCACCCATCGCGTCGACCAGTGGAGTGACGATGCCTTCTGGACCGAGTTACGCAATCGCCTGGACCCAGAGGCGGCGGCACAGCTCGTGACGGGACCATCGATC
Source organism: Burkholderiaceae bacterium (assembly GCA_049448275.1). Lineage (GTDB taxonomy): Bacteria > Pseudomonadota > Gammaproteobacteria > Burkholderiales > Burkholderiaceae_C > RS62. The sequence goes on along the minus strand of JBMTSM010000170.1, from coordinate 1,423 downwards.
GAGAAAAGTATTGCACCGCTGCGCAGTTTCGTAACCGAGCCCATGCGCTTTGGCAGCCTTTTCCTGGCCGGTGACGCCGCACACATCGTGCCGCCGACGGGTGCCAAAGGTCTGAATTTAGCAGCATCGGATGTGCGGTATTTGGCACGCGCATTCAGCAGTTACTTCCTTGACAAGGATGAACAGGGGATTACGCAATACTCTGAAAAAGCGTTGGCACGTGTTTGGAAGGCCGAGCGCTTCTCATGGTGGTTTACCAGCTTGATGCATCAATTTCCGGCAGAGGGTACTTTCAATCAAAAGGTACAAGAGGCAGAGCTTGCCTATTTGGTGAGTTCTCAAGCTGCGAGTACCGCATTGGCAGAGAACTACGTGGGTTTACCGCTCTAAAATCGAGGGACAATGCACACAACTCGGTACGCCATCAAACCGCTCAGGGGCTTACGGATACTCAGTCTGGCGCTGAATTTGCCCGGTCCTGCTGCGCTATGGCGACTTCGCCAAATGGGCGCCACCTGTGTCAAGGTCGAGCCGCCAAGCGGCGATCCGATGGCGCATTATTGCCATCCAGCCTACGACATCATGCACGCAGGCGTTCGCGTCATCACGGCGGACTTAAAGGCACCGGCGGGCCAGAAACGCTTGCACGGACTGCTGGCCAAAACCGATATCTTGCTTACGTCCTTTCGGCCGAGTGCGCTCAAGAAATTGGGGCTGTCGTGGTCAGACCTGCGCACGGCCTACCCCAACTTGAATTTGGTACAAATCGTAGGCGCAATGGGACCCGAGGCAGAGATTGCAGGTCATGACCTGACCTACATGGCCGAAAACGGCCTCGTCAATGACCTCTCGTTGCCCGCGACCTTGTTTGCGGATATGGCGGGCGCACTGATGGCATCTGAGGCCTGCCTGGCCGTGATTGTTGAACGCCATCGCAAGGCGACAGGCTCAATGGTGACGGTTGCGCTGCGCGACGCAGCTCAATTCTTGGGAAATCCCCGCACCTGGGGGCTCCCGTTACCATCCGGCCCCGTTGGCGGCGCACACGCCGGCTACGGTGTGTATGCGTGTAAAGACGGTCGAGTAGCCGTTGCGGCGCTTGAGCCCCACTTCGCGACCGCCCTGTTAACCTCAACCGCCCTTGCCACCACGCAGGCCGCTAAGGAGACTGACTGGTTCTCTCAGGCAACGGCCCGACGCCTAAAGCGGTATTTTGCTGGTCAATCATGCGCACAACTCAGTGCGTTAGCGACCGCACACGATCTACCCCTGCTCTGCCTCCCGACCTGATCTGAGTCCACCGAAAGGTTGGGATACGTCTCGCTTGCGGCGCTACTTGGATTTTTTATTGGTCCGCTTTGCAGCCAAGCCCGCTCGTGGCGGCAGGCCCATATGTTGCGTCAACAGCGTGCCTTTGACCGGA
>JBMTSM010000169.1:0-4626 GCA_049448275.1 Burkholderiaceae bacterium | reverse complement strand
TTCACGCGAAGCGGCTAAACTCGCGGTCATGCTGCCCAACCCGCGTTTCTTCGAGGACCGGCCCAATTCAGGCTACCTGCTGCAACGTACCAGTACCATTGAAGCCCGCATGCGAACGGTGCAACTACCAAAACGTGCCACAAAAAGTGACAAAAAATAGCCATGCGTATATTAGGTATCGACCCCGGTTTGCAGTGCACGGGCTTTGGCGTGATTGATGTGCAGGGTTCAGCCTTGCACTATGTCGCGAGTGGCACAATCAAAACGGGCGCCGCCAGCCAGTTACTGCCGGCACGACTGAAGATATTGTTTGACGGTATCAATGAGGTGGTTGCAACCTATCAACCACAGGTGGCATCGGTTGAAATTGTGTTTGTGAACGTCAATCCGCAGGCGACACTCATGCTGGGGCAAGCCCGTGGGGCCTGCCTTACGGCTTTGGTCTCTTGTGATTTATCCGTGAGCGAATACACCGCGCTTCAAATGAAAAAAGCCATCGTTGGCTACGGCAAGGCTGCCAAATCACAGGTCCAGGAAATGGTGATGCGTCAATTGAATCTACCCGGCCTCCCGGGGACTGATGCCGCTGACGCGCTGGGTTTAGCCATCATGCACGCGCAAGTTTCAAAAACAACCGCAGCGCTCAATCGCGTCACGACGACACAGGCACGTAAAAGTGCGGCATTCAAGGACGGGCGCCACTACTGACCCGGCCCTCTTGCGTCAATGCGCTCTATCCGGGGGCATCAAATAGGTTGAGACCAATCAGTACTGCAAAGAAACCGAGTGCGGCAAAAATAGTCCACTTGATCAAAATCACCGCCAACCGCTTGTAGCGAACATCGCCAGTACGCATGTAAATCACCAGCGCAATGAGCGCGATCCCGAGCGTGGCGAATATCAACAGGCGTGCAATTAACATCCAAAGGCTCTCAGTTTCACCACGCCAGCAGGGGCTTTGCAAAACCAATTGGTGCTTTTGATTCGTCCTCAAAACTCACGACTTCAAATGCTTCTGGCTGCGCCAACAAGGCGCGTAAAAGTTGGTTGTTCATCGCATGACCTGAACGATAGGCGGTATAGCTGGCCAACATCGGTTTGCCCAACAAATACAGATCTCCCATCGCATCCAAAATCTTGTGCTTCACAAACTCGTCATTGAAACGCAGGCCATCGGCATTCAAAACTTTGACGTCGTCCATGACGATTGCGTTGTCCAGGCCGCCACCCAGAGCCAAGCCATTGGCGCGCATCATCTCTACATCACGTGTGAAACCGAATGTACGCGCTCTTGCAATCTCTCGGGCATATTCGTGCGTCCCGTAGTCAAAGGTCACTCGTTGGCCAGTCGCGTTCACAGCCGGATGCGAAAACTCAATTTCGAACCCCAACTTATACCCATGGTAGGGCTCCAGTCGCGCCCACTTGAGGTTCCGCCCTTCACCCTCGCGCACCTCGATGGGCTTGAGGACACGGATGAACCGCTTGGGCGCAGGCTGTAAGACCACTCCGGCGCTTTGCAGCAAATAAACGAACGAAGCCGATGACCCATCGAGTATCGGTACCTCTTCAGCGGAAATATCGACGTAACAGTTGTCAATTCCCAGGCCAGCTAACGCAGACATGAGGTGTTCTACTGTGAGGACTTTTGCCCCATCTTTCGAGATCGTAGAGGCCAGGCGCGTATCGGATACCGCCTCCGCGCTGACAGGAATATCGACGGGTTGCGGCAAATCAACCCGCCTGAATACCACGCCAGTGTCGGCTGCGGCGGGACGCAGCGTCAACTCGACGCGCGCTCCACTGTGCAGACCAACACCTGTGGCGCGGGTCAGTGATTTGAGGGTTCTTTGCTGCAACATACCTCGATATTTTATCGGCCGCGGATTAACCTTGCCTCAGTCAGCTTGCTTGCGCAAGAACGCGGGAATCTCAAAGTCCTCCATCCCGCCTGATGACAAGGCATTCACGCGCTCGCTCGCTTGAGTCCGTACGTTATGCCAAACGCGAGGCGCGTTTGTTGGCAAGCCAGCGTAGGCGCCCTGTGAGGCCCCATTGCCATCTGCCCCATTGGCATTGACAGGCATGTTGTCAGTACCGGTACGCAACACGGTCAGTGGGGGGCTTTGACGACGACCCGCAGCGCGTGCCAAGCCAGTGGCCACGACGGTGACACGGATTTCATCTCCCAGACTGTCGTCGTAAGCTGTACCGTAAATCACGTGGGCGTCAGGTGATGCGTAGGCCCGAATGGTCTCCATGGCCAAGCTCGACTCCTTCAACTTGAGCGACCCTTTTGCGGCGCTGATAAGTACGAGCACACCACGGGCGCCCGACAGGTCGATGCCTTCCAACAATGGACACGCCACCGCTTGCTCAGCGGCTAAGCGGGCCCGATCAGGACCGCTCGCAGACGCCGTACCCATCATCGCTTTGCCGGGTTCACCCATCACGGTGCGAACGTCCTCAAAGTCGACGTTCACATGACCGGGCACATTGATAATTTCGGCGATACCACCCACCGCATTTTTCAACACGTCGTTGGCATGACCAAACGCTTCTTCTTGGGTGATGTCCTCGCCATAGACTTCCAACAGCTTATCGTTCAAGACCACGATCAATGAATCGACATTGGCCTCTAATTCGGTCAATCCGCTGTCTGCGTTGGACATGCGCTTCTGACCTTCGAAGTCGAATGGCTTTGTCACCACGCCAACCGTCAAAACACCCATCTCCTTGGCCACACGCGCGATCACAGGGGCTGCGCCGGTGCCGGTGCCGCCGCCCATGCCTGCGGTGATGAACAACATATGTGAGTCGGCGATCGCTTCACGGATTTCATCGATTGCCATTTCCGCAGCTTCACGACCTTTTTCTGGTTTACTACCCGCGCCCAAGCCCGTCGCGCCGAGTTGAATCAGCTTGTGTGAGGCACTTTGGTTCAAAGCCTGTGCGTCGGTATTGGCGCAAACGAACTCCACACCGCTAACGCCCGAGGCGATCATGTGTGCCACTGCATTACCGCCGCCGCCGCCCACGCCAATCACTTTGATGCGGGTACCTTGGTTGAACTCTTCAACTTCAATCATGTCGATGGTCATAACTAACTCCTAGAAAAACACTTAAAAATCTAAATCGGTTTACAGCTGAGCAAGGGTCACGGTCGCCATCGCCTTCGCTGTCTGCTGCGCGCCATGCCGGGATCGAGGCCTTGGTAGGGCGGGCTTGACGAGAATCCCAGCGGCCGCAAACGAGCGCAGCCACGCAGACAAGGGCTCAAAATGTGATGCATCAAAATACCCCCGTAAACCAATCTTTGATCCGACTAAAGGCGGATTGCATAGAGCTCGCTTTTTGCGCCACCGTGTGGCCACGTAAACGGGCAAGACGTGCCTCTTCCAGTAGCCCCATCACAGTGGCTGCTCGAGGGTGCGCAACGATGTCGGACAGCGCGCTGGCATGCGTTGGTACACCCCGACGGACCGGCTTAAGGAAGATGTCCTCACCGAGCTCAATCATTCCTGGCATGACCGCGCTACCACCGGCCAGCACAATGCCAGAGGACAATACCTCTTCAAAACCTGAATCACGAATAACCTGTTGAACCAAGGAGAAAATTTCCTCCACCCGAGGTTCAATCACACCAGCCAGTGCCTGGCGGCTCAGCATGCGTGGCGCGCGGTCGCCCAGACCAGGCACCTCTACTTGCGCATCGGGATCTGCCAGCAACTGTTTGGCGCAACCACTCAACACCTTGATTTCTTCTGCATCCTTGGTGGGTGTGCGCAACGCCATCGCGATATCGTTGGTGATGAGATCGCCGGCAATGGGAATCACTGCGGTGTGGCGTATCGCGCCGCCCGAGAAGATCGCCACGTCGGTGGTCCCTGCGCCGATATCGACCAATGCGACGCCCAATTCCTTCTCGTCATCGGTGAGAACGGCTTCGCTGGATGCGAGTGGATTGAGCATCAGCTGGTCAACCTCTAAGCCACAGCGTCGTACACACTTGATGATGTTTTCTGCTGCGCTCTGAGCGCCCGTCACGATGTGAACTTTTGCCTCGAGGCGAATGCCGCTCATGCCAATCGGCTCTTTGACGTCTTGGTTGTCAATGACGAACTCTTGAGGCTCAACCAATAACAGGCGTTGATCGGTTGAGATATTGATGGCTCTCGCGGTCTCGATAACGCGCGCCACATCCGACGGAGACACTTCTTTATCCTTGACCGCCACCATGCCACTGGAGTTGATCCCGCGAACATGACTGCCCGTGATACCTGTGAACACCCGCGTAATCTTGCAGTCCGCCATGAACTCGGCTTCTTTCAGCGCCGTCTGGATACTCTGTACCGTGGCGTCGATGTTGACGACAACACCGCGCTTCAAGCCACTGCTTTCGGCAATACCAAAGCCCGCCAATTTCAACTGGCCGCTGGGTTGCACCTCGGCAACCACCACCATGATCTTGGACGTACCGATGTCCAGACCCACCACGAGATCTTTGTATTCTTTAGCCATAGTGTTTCTCTTTAAAGCCTGTCACTTTCCATTCCCACCTGTCGTCACGCCGTCTAAACGGATGGCGTAACCATTGCCATAACGCAAATCAACCGACCGCATGTT
>JBMTSM010000168.1:0-4637 GCA_049448275.1 Burkholderiaceae bacterium | reverse complement strand
TGTAGTTGGTAGGTACCCTAGCGCATTTTTTAAAAAGTAATTCCTTATTACTCATCTGGTTATTTTTTTTATTTTTTGATTACCCCCCTCGGAAATAAAGGGTGGTTCTCCGTTAGCATCGACTGTCAGGGCATGACGCTTGCACCTCAATCAAGCGACCTGAACCAACAATCATCTGAAAAGGACAAGACAAAATGGCGACAGCAAAAAAAGCAGCCCCCGCGAAACGCGCTCCCAATGCAGCATTCATGAAGCCAATGAACATCAGCCCTGCGTTGGCGGCGGTCATTGGCGCTACGCCCATTCCCCGTACCGAAGTGACGAAAAAGATCTGGGAATACATCAAGAAAAACAACCTGCAAGATGCTGCGAACAAGCGCAACATCAACGCTGACGATAAGCTGAAAGTTATTTTTGGTAAGTCACAGGTCACCATGTTCGAGATGACCAAGCTCATCAGCGCCCACCTGTCTTAATCAAAACGGCGCATACACAAAAGCCACCCAAGGGTGGCTTTTTTCTTGTCTCGGCAAACCCACTAGGTGGTGGCGGCTCGAGTAATCCGTCCCACTTGCAGCGCGACATAGACCGACAGCATCAAAACGAGCCCTGCGCCAGCCAAGGTCGTCCCGTACCAGCCACCGTCCATCAACGTGCCAAAAATCAATGGCGAGATCGCAAAGCCGACATCCAAGCCAGAGTAGACGGTGCCATAGACCCGCCCGGTCGCCTCTCGAGGCGTGGCCTTGCGGATCATCATGTCTCGGCTGGGCCCCCCTACTCCCACGGCAAAGCCTGTTACAGCAATGACCACCATCGTGCCTGTGCCACCAAGCCAGCCTGTCGCGCACAGTATCAGCAACAAGGCGCCTACCGCCATCGACCGGGCGACCACCTTATCACTGTGACTGGCTTTTTGCGTGGCGACCCAACCGCCCACCAACATGCCAAAAGCACCCGACACCATGTAAGCAGACAAGGTCAAAGAGGCGGCTTCAAAGCTGACCTGGTGCACCGCCTGCAGTATGGATGACGCATAGGTTTGCACCACCGCCAGTGTCACTGTTGACAGCAAAAAGAAAGAAAAGCACCACCAAACTGCAGGTAACCGCATAAAGGCCAAAGGGTGCGCTGCGACCCCCGTTCGTTGGCTGGGATTGGCCTTCTCTGCCGCCGCACGCGACTTGGCGGTACTGGTCGCGAGCGCATCGCGGTTAAGCCAAAGAATCAGCCCTACGACGGCGTACACCGCCACCGCGCAGAAATAAGCCACACGCCAATTCGTCGCCGACGAGATACCCACCAGAAACAGGGGTGAAAGAGCCCACCCCAGGTTACCTGTTAACCCATGCGCGCTGAAGCCGTAACCAATACGGGCATCGGATACGCGCTGATTCAGGATGGTGAAGTCGACGGGGTGAAAAGGCGCATTCCCCAACCCCGCAAGCATGACGACGGCCATCAGGCTCCCATAACCTGTCGCAGTTGCCGCCGTCAGCGCAGCAAGGGCAAACAATGCGATCGACGCGAACATCACCGGACGGGCACCAAAACGGTCCACCACAAAGCCTGACATGGCTTGTCCGGAACCCGAGATGACGAAGAAAAGCGTCATCAGCAGCCCGACATCCGAGAAACTCAAATTGAATTCCCGCATGAACACAGGAAACAGGGGCGCCAACAACAGGTGGGAAAAGTGTGAGGTCGCATGCGCCATACCAACCAAGCCAATCACGCGCGCATCGGCTCGCAAGGGGACGGGCGAAAGGGGCGCAGTGATTGCTTCTGACATGGTGGACCCTGGAGTCAAAACCGCTATGTTAGCGCCAACCGAAGCTCCAAAAGGATCCAGGTGACCCGAGGGTGACCTGGATACAGGTTAAGCAACGTCAGTCTGCCTGCGCAGCAAAGTGGAATACGCCGGGATCGATCGCCGGATTTACACTGACACCGATCGTTGTGTTCGGGGTAAACGCACCTTGTAGGATCAACTTTGACAACGGGTTTTCTATCCGTTGTTGCACAGCCCGTTTGAGTGGCCGAGCCCCAAACACCGGGTCAAAGCCAACTTTCGCCAACTCAGCCAAGGCAGCCTCAGAGACATCGAGCTGCAAGTCCAAGGCGGCCAAACGCGCCTGTAGCCCCTTCAGCTGGATACCCGCAATCGCGGCGATGTGTTGCGCATCCAAGCTGTGGAAGACCACCGTCTCGTCAATACGATTCAGCAGTTCTGGCCGGAAGTGCTGTTTAAGCTCCTCCCAAACCGCCTCTTTTACCAGCTCATGGTCCTTGCCCACCATGCTCTGAATCAGATGAGAACCAATGTTACTGGTCATCACAATCACGGTATTTTTGAAGTCCACGGTGCGACCTTGCCCGTCCGTGAGGCGGCCATCGTCCAACACCTGCAGAAGGATATTGAAAACATCCGGGTGGGCCTTTTCGATCTCATCCAACAGCAGCACGCTGTAGGGCTTGCGGCGCACGGCCTCGGTCAGGTAGCCACCCTCGTCGTAACCGACATATCCTGGCGGGGCACCGATGAGTCGGCTGACCGAATGCTTCTCCATGAATTCACTCATGTCCACCCGAACTAGGTGATCTTCACTGTCAAACAAGAACCCTGCCAAGGCCTTACAAAGTTCGGTTTTACCCACCCCGGTTGGACCTAGGAACAAGAAAGAACCGGTGGGGCGGTTTGGGTCCGATAAACCCGCGCGCGAGCGACGGATCGCATTCGACACCGCCTCAATCGCTTCAGACTGTCCCACGACGCGCTCGTGCAGCCGGCTCTCCATTTGCAGCAACTTATCACGCTCACCTTGCATCAGCTTTGCGACAGGTATGCCGGTCATCCGTGCGACAACCTCAGCGATTTCTTCAGTCCCCACCTGGGTCCGCAGCAAACGCGTCGCAGAAGAAGCTGATTTGTTAGCCTCGCTGTCTTGGGCATTCTTCAGCTCTTTTTCAAGCTGCGGTAATTTGCCGTACTGCAACTCTGCGACCTGGTTGAACTCCCCTTTACGCTTAAGTTCTTCAATCTGAAAGCGTGTTTTGTCGATCTCTTCCTTAATGTGAGCGGAGCCCTGCGCTGCGGCTTTTTCGGCCTTCCAGACCTCGTTCAAATCGTCATATTCGCGTGACAAGCGTGCGATTTCATCCTCCAAAAGCGCCATGCGCTTGATGGATGCCTCGTCAGTTTCTTTACGCACAGCCTCGCGCTCAATCTTCAACTGAATCAAACGACGATCTAGTTTGTCCATTACCTCGGGCTTGGAGTCAATTTCAATCTTGATTTTGGCTGCGGCCTCATCAATGAGGTCAATCGCTTTATCAGGCAAAAATCGGTCTGTGATGTAACGGTGACTTAGCTCGGCAGCAGCAACGATAGCCGGGTCGGTGATGTCGACCCCATGGTGCACTTCGTAGCGCTCTTGCAGGCCGCGCAGAATGGCCACGGTTGCCTCAACCGTAGGTTCACCCACTAACACCTTCTGGAAACGGCGCTCAAGCGCGGCATCCTTCTCGATGTACTTACGGTACTCGTCTAAGGTGGTAGCGCCCACACAGTGCAACTCGCCGCGTGCCAAAGCCGGCTTGAGCATGTTGCCGGCGTCCATGGCGCCTTCAGCCTTACCAGCACCCACCATGGTGTGGATCTCGTCGATAAACAGAATAATTCGCCCGTCATCTTGGGCCACTTCTTTCAAGACGCTCTTGAGACGCTCCTCAAAGTCGCCTCTGAATTTGGCACCTGCAAGCAACCCCGCCATATCCAGCGACAACACCCGTTTATCTTTCAGGGTATCGGGCACCTCGCCTGCCACGATACGCTGCGCCAATCCCTCGACGATGGCTGTTTTACCCACACCGGGCTCGCCGATCAATACAGGGTTATTCTTGCTGCGGCGTTGCAGCACCTGAATGGCACGTCGAATCTCATCATCCCGACCGATCACGGGGTCGAGCTTGCCTTGACGCGCACGCTCAGTCAGGTCAAGGGTGTACTTTTTGAGGGCCTCGCGCTGAGTCTCGGCATCAGGGTTGTCGACGCGCTGGCCACCACGCACTTGCTCGATCGCTTTTTCCAGAGCCGCACGATTCAGGCCGTGCTTGCGCGCCAATTCGCCCGCAACATCCTTGGCATCTGCCAATGCCAAAAAAAACAACTCAGAGGCAACGTATTGGTCGCCACGCTTGATAGCGTCTTTCTCTGCGGCTTGCAGCAAAGTGACCAGATCGCGTCCCACCTGCACCTGAGACTGCCCTTGAACCTGCGGCAAGCGTTTGATTTGCGCCTCCGCTGCCTCATTCAACTGGTTAACCTTGACACCCGCACGCTGTAACAAAGCCACGGGACCGTCCGTCTGACGCAACATGGCCTGCAGCACGTGTACCGGCTCGATGTAAGCGTGATCATTACCCAACGCAATCGTCTGTGCGTCGGACAAGGCCTCTTGAAATTTGGATGTTAATTTATCGGCACGCATCGCGTTCTCCAATCATCTAATGAACTGTTCCTTAGTTGGAGACGGTGTGAGCGATTTCAAGCCATCAACGCGCTACCGGTTCTGTGATGCGATACCCCACTTACGCAAAGCCAGATCATCGCTTTCGCGCGCATCCACCCACGTCGC
>JBMTSM010000167.1:0-4668 GCA_049448275.1 Burkholderiaceae bacterium | reverse complement strand
ATAAGTACGGGCTCTGACAAGAAGGAATAATTAAAGAACTCACCGCCAAACGCGGTTCGCATGAGGCCAATCGCGATGAAGCTCATCCCGAATGTTGCCAAGATGCTATCGACCTCCAACGCCCCACGTGACTTGGCCCGACGGATCAGCGGCGTTAGCAGAAACTGATAAATAAGCCAATTGGCAACGAACGCAAAGGGCACAGCGAAGACAAAGCCCCAAATCGGCGACATCTCCTGCACCGTGAAGCTCCAAAACGCGGCAAAACCACCCACCACAATCCACTCGCCAGCGGCTAAATTCATGATCCGGGCAACGCCGTATTGCAGCGTCAGCCCAAGCGCCATCAAGCAATAGGTTGCACCGAGCAGCAACCCAATAATTAAAGTATCCATAGCGGCAATCGATACCAACCACGCAAACGCTGCAAACGCAGCGCTTGACGTGGTGGTTGATTAAAGTTGCTTACCAGCCTGTCTTAACCTGAACAGACTTCGCGCCGGTCTTGCCCGTGGAGGCAACACCAACGAACTTACCGCCTTGCCATTGCCCAACAGTCCAGAACTGGTCAATCACTTGATTGTTGAATTTCCAGTCCCCGAGCACCGTTTTGAACGACCCAGATTTGATGTGATTGGTCACAGCAGCGCGGTCAGTGCCCACCGCCTCTATTGACTGCTCAAGAACCTGCAGACTTGCGTAGGTTACGGGACCTGCCCAGTAGTCTGCACCAACACCCGTCACCTTTTGGTGACGATCGAAGTAACCAGCCAACTCTGCCGCATCTACGTTGATGCCACCCGCACCAAGAACGTTCTCAGCGCTGGCTTGGAACTTACCGGCATAAGCGGGGAAGCACGTCGCCACAGCGGTGTAGAACGCCTTTACATTCAGACCCTCAATCTTCGCGAGCTCTGTCAGGCCGAATGTGTCTGGTGGGTATGACCAGGCCACAAACGCATCCGGGGTTGCCGCCTTAGCGCCCTTCACAACGGAGGCCAAATCTTGCGCACCTAGGGGGTAAGACTTGTCATACACAATTTCCAGCCCAGCTTTCTTAAAGATCGGGCGTGCCGCCTCGGCGAGCTCGATACCAAAGGCATCTGCCACGTTCACCATGGCGACGCGCTTGCCGATCTTGCCCTCTTTCACCATTTGAGACAGGATGTCAGCCACCGACTGGGCGAATGCTGTCGTGTTACCGAGCGTGAAGAAAATGCCAGGGTAACGCTTGGCCAACTCACCGGTTTTGTCGGTAATTGCACTCACCGCAATTTGTGGATAGCCATACTTGGCAAACACGGGGGCCGACGCCAAATTCAAACCGGTGCCGTAAGGCGCAATGATGAAGTCAGCCTTATCGACCGTTGCCAAACGCTCGACGGCCTTGATGGTCTCACCAGGGTTTGTGCGGTCGTCATACTCGACCAATTCAATCGTGCGGCGGGTACCGTCTTTCATCTTGAGGCCACCGCGGCCGTTCACATCCGACACCCACAATTTAATGGTTGGCCACTGCGTCACCGCAGCACCACCCGCCAAAGGCCCAGTCTTGGGCGCCACTGCACCAATCTTGATGGGCTTCTCGGCCGCCACTGCTGCACCGGCTGGGATCATCCCCGCCAAAATCAAGCTCGCGAGTGAAAGCAGATTACGTCGTTGCATTGTTGTCTCCTTATGGTTAGGTTTTGGGTAACGCAATTTCAGATCAGTCTAATCCAAAATCTTCGGGTTTGCTTCTGGGGTTAATCCAAAATCGACCGCACTAGGGGTACTAAGCCGTCAACAAGCCCCCATCAATTGACAAAGCCTGCCCGGTCATGCCGCTTGACTCTGTGGAGCCCAAGTAGACCGCCATCCCCGCAATTTCCTCGACGTTGAGGAGCCGCCCCATGGGTACCCGCGTGAGGATGGATTGCAGCATTTGTTCAGCGCTCACGCCCGCCTGGCTGGCAAAAGCGTTTTTAAGGTTGTCCACCATGTCGGTTTGGGTAAGGCCCGGGCAAATGGCGTTATCGGTGACGCCGCTGGTTGCAGTCTCTAAAGCAAGACACCGCGTAAGACCGACCACGGCATGCTTGCTGGCGTTGTAGGCACTTTGGTTGCGCGATCCTGCCTTACCCGCACTGGATGCGACGTTGACAATGCGTCCCGCTTGGCGCGCCAACATATCGGGTAACGCCGCTTGTGTGAGGTTCACCACACCGATGAGGTTGACCTCCATCAGCGCACGGAAGTCTTCGGGATCGTATTCCAGAAAACTGCGCGCTTTGTATATCCCCGCGTTATTGATCAATACGTCAATGGGCCCCAGCCGCGACGTGACATCTTGCACCACCGCACGGCAAGCCTTTGAGTCGCGCACATCGAGCACCGCGGTCATTAGCGCATCGTTGCCTATTGACAAGCTGTCAGCGGCGGCCTTGAGTTTGTCCGAGTTGGTGGCAACCATGCAAAGCTTGGCCCCCTCAGCGGCATAAGCCTGCGCAATCGCCAATCCGATACCCCGGCTGGCGCCCGAGATGAGGGCCACACGCCCTGCTAAACGTCCGGTCATACGAGTCTCCTTCATACGCTTGTGATCACACTACCAAGATGACTGAAGATGACTTTTCAAGGTGTTATCTTCGAGACAGATAGCGCAGTTAAACCAGTTTTGAAACGCTACTATAGTTGGCAGGAATGGCTATCAAAGGAGTTTCAAGATGCAAATGCAAGGCCAACGCGCACTGAGCGTGTCACAACAAATCGCTTGGGATGCGTTGAACAACCCCGAGGTTTTGAAAGCCTGCATACCCGGGTGCGACCGGGTGGAGCTTTCTGGTGATAACCAGTACACCATTGGAATGGCCGTCAAAATTGGGCCTGTTTCTGCCAAGTTCAGCGGCAAGATCAGCTTACTCAACATCGAAGCGCCACATGCCTATACCTTGCACTTTGAAGGTCAAGGGGGCCCGGCTGGTTTTGGCAAGGGTGAATCCAATGTACGTCTTGAGCCCCATGGCGCGGGCTGCATGCTGACCTACACTGTCGAAGCGCAAATGGGTGGGAAGATCGCCCAGCTTGGACAGCGCCTGATCGACGGCGCCGCCAATAAAATGGCCGACGATTTTTTCAAGCGCTTTGATGCCCATTTAGTCGAAGTCAACGGCGCCACTGAGGCCAGCACCAATGACGATGCAGCCCCGGCATTAACCGACGCGTCACCAGCAAGCTCCCCTGCAGCCGCTAGCAAAAGCAAATCACTACCCGTCTTGTTAGGGGTAGCCTTGGCAGGCATCGTGATCTGGCTGCTGGTCAAGTAATCTCAGAGCTGGCAGCCCCCATGGGGACTGCCAAGCGCTACAGCTTCACCTCGACATCGGACAACAAGGGGTCATCCCAACGGGCGATTTCGTTTTCGATCAGGTCGCCACACCCGGGGCAAAAGAACTGCCTGAAGATGGGTTTCTGATCAATGTATCGCTTCCAATCCCCCACGTTGGGATTAGCCGTTGCGATCGGCGCGTCGACACGCGCACAACCCAGTTTGTAATTAGCCGATATGGGCCCAAAGTCCGTACTGCACCCGGCGCAGCACCAACGCTTGGTCCGTTCGCCTTTGGGTGGTTTTCTGACCGCGAGTTTCGCTGTAACCGTACGAACCAATGCCGTTGTCAGAACAGCGCCAGGCTTGAAGCCTTTTTGACTGACATGACGCTGTGCCTTGCGGGTTTGCCGCATTTTTTGTCGTAGCGTATCGGTGGCCTTTGTATCCAGAGTTTCCCGTTTAATGACGACGCCGTAGATGGCTTTTGCAGCCTCAGGAGATACCGCCTTGTGCTCGATCACGTCTCGCCACACGGCCTCGGGGTCTCGTTCGAGAGGGTCACCAAACCCCCCTGCGCCCGTCCATATCACGCTGTAAACATCATTCTTCTCTTGCGTGAAGTTTTGCTGGCGTAAACCTAGGGTAACCGCCTCGCCCGATAACTCAGCAATATCAGACGGTAATTCACTGCGGGCGAATCGTGACTGGATATCACTGTCTTTGGTGAACTTAAACACATTGACCGAGCCTGGGTAACCACCCATCATGCCGCTGGAGGTGGGCATCGCGTTACCCGATGAGAGCGTGTCGTGGGTGATCCGAGTGGTGCCATGCGGGATGAAACAAGACTCCGCCGACATCCCGCCACGGTACTGACCGGCACCGCCACTATCAACCACTTCTTTGCGATACAGGAACAAAAGCGGGAACGTCTGCTCTGTGTGTTCAATGTTGGGGAGCTTACAAATGGGGGTGCGGGACTGGCCACCGGTTGAAATACCGTCGCCCCCGGAGAAGGCGCCAATAGCCCCGCCGATGGGATCAACCAACAGGTAGCCAAATGCCTCACCCCATTGATCTGTGCCTCTGAAGATCGTTGCTGGCCACTGGCTGGTGCCGCCGATACACATGATGTCCTCGCGCATTTTGTGATCGCCGTAGATCATCTTGGACAGCACGTTGTAGGCCGGATAGAGCGAAATCTCCATGGCCTGCACGGGCGCTGTTGAGACCGAGGCGGGGAAGGTGGCGCAGTTCATCGTGCCGAGTGTTGGATTGAACTCCACATGACGCAGCGCGCCGCCAATGGCGAAGTATTGATCCCAACACAACAACTGGTTGAGGGCCACCATGATCGA
>JBMTSM010000166.1:0-4671 GCA_049448275.1 Burkholderiaceae bacterium | reverse complement strand
TTGCTTTTTGCACCCCAAGTCCAACGAGGCTTTTCCCATTGCGGGCGAAGGTGTGCTGATTGAGTTGGTGCAGGCGCCGCCTGAGGTGATTGCGGCGTTGAATCGTTTGGTTTGATTGGCTTTTTTACTTATCCCAATTAAAAGTAATTTTTAGTTACACTTCGGTGCGTTGTGCAGATCATCATGATCTTCGCGCCGGCGCTGGCACCCAACTTTCCGGGGTTACCCGCTAGAAATAGGTTTCTTTTTATCTTTCATTTATTAGTTTTGTTTTATGGATCAAATTAGTCAGAGCTCAGGTTTCTCTCCCGCGTCTTCCAATCGCCCATTCCGTCCACAAAATAATCACCAATCGGCCCCCATGCGCCACAGCTTACCGACGTGTATGGCGTTGGTCGATGCCCGCTATATTGCTTGGCTCAGCGGCCAGACCAAGGGATTCCTTAATCGGTCGGCCTTTGCATCCGTGTTGGCGCAGTCGTTATCCAATGCAGGCGTGCACGCGCAGTTGGTGCGCACTTACTGGTATGCCGAAGTTGACGATGGCTTGCTGGTTGACGACCAATGTGTGCGGCTGGTCGCTAACGATATCAACAACGAAGGCGGTCCCGCCTTGGCCGCGATGGTGCGTGACCTCACAGCGCTCGCGCAACGCAGCGGTTGTGCCCACTTGGTCGTGGCATCTGATGACGAGCGACTGATTTGCGCCATCGATGAGGCGCGTCTTAATGGGGTGCGCGTTCACACGCTGTGCGACGAGAGCATTCAAAACTTCGCCAAGTTCTCGCAAAACGAGCCTGATCTGGCGCGCCTCTTGCGCTGCGGAGATCGCCGCATCATCGTGCCACGTGCCGAGCTTGCGCAAGCGGTCAGCAGTGGTGGCGTCAAGTCGCTGGCTGACACCTTAGCGCCGTCTGTTGACGCGACAAAGGTCATGCATGAGGTGGCGCAAACCTGGTGGGACAAGTGCGACAGCCACGAGCGTGATGATTTACGCGAGACTGTGCCACACTCGCGCGGCTTGCCGCAAGATGTAGACCGCACTTTACTGGGCACCGGACGTGATGCACTCAACCGCCCACTCACCACCGGTGAGCGCCATTTGCTGCGCAAATTGGCGCGCGACTTGGTTACGGGCGAGGGTGCGGACGTCGACATGGCGTCACAAACCGACGCATCAAACGACTGAGCGGTTCAAGGATCTGTCTGGCTCTTTGGGCCAGTGGCCTTCGCTGCTTGTGCTCGTGCAATGGCCGCCTCGATGCGGGCGCGCTTGTCATCCAACACAACGGGATCGGTGATTTGGCTGGCGCTGGGCAGGTCCGCTAACTTGGCTTGTGCTTTTGCAGCAAGTCGCGCGTCGTTCTCCGCGGCTTCGCGCGCCAGACGTTCGGCACGCGCCGTGTAACGTCGCAAAGCGTCATCGGCCTGTTGTTGCGTCCATGCATCCCAGCCGGTCCGCTCGCCAGAGACGCTGTCTAGGCTGATGCAATCCACTGGGCACGCGGGGATACACAGCTCACAACCGGTGCAAACGGATTCGATGACGGTGTGCATGGCCTTGTTGGTCCCGATGATGGCATCCACCGGGCAAGCTTTGATGCACAGCGTGCAACCGATACACCAGTCTTCATCAATGATGGCTACCGTGAGCGGGCCCTCGTAGCCATTCTCAGGGTTCAGTGGCTGAAGGGGGTGCCCCGTAATGGTTGCCAGCCGCGCCACACCCGCTTCACCACCGGGTGGACATTGGTTGATAGCGGCTTCGCCCGCGTCTATCGCCGTTGCGTATGCCAAGCAGTCGGGGTAGCCGCACCGCGTGCACTGCGTTTGCGGCAGTGCGCCGTGGATGGCCTGTACCTTGGCAGAGACGGGGGCGGGCGTTGTCACGCGGGATCTTTTAGCGCGCGCGGGGCTTCGCTTTTGCGGTAGTCGTCGCGGATTTTTTTGCTGCGGGCTTGGTGACGCCTTTGTTTTTCTCGGCAGCGCTGATGAAGGCTTGTACCTGCGGGTAGACCACATTGCGCCAACGGCTGCCAGAGAAGATACCGTAGTGCCCTGCACCTTGGATTTCGATATGGCGCTTCGCATTCGCGGGTATCCCTGCGCACAGATCCTGAGCAGCTTCGGTTTGACCTGAGCCGGAGATGTCGTCCAATTCGCCTTCGATGGTCAGCAAGGCGCAGTTTTTGATGTCAGCGGGGCGCACGCGCTCCACTTCACCGTTCTCACTTCGGACATCCCAGGTGCCTTCAACCAAGCTGAACTTTTGGAAGACCGTTTCGATGGTTTCGAGGTAATAGTCGGCATCCATGTCGAGTACCGCGTTGTACTCGTCATAGAAGCGGCGGTGTGCATCTGCGCTGGCTTCGTCGCCTTTCATGAGGTGCTCGAAGTAATCGTAGTGGCTTTGCGCGTGGCGGTCGGGGTTCATGGCCACAAAGCCTGTGTGCTGCAAAAAGCCAGGGTAGACGCGACGACCGACGCCGGGGAAGGTCGTGGGCACACGGTAAATCACGTTATTTTCAAACCACTCAATGGAGTGCGTAGTGGCCAGTGTGTTGACGGCGGTCGGGCTGCGGCGCGCGTCAATCGGCCCGCCCATCATGACCATGGACAGCGGCGTCATTTCACCACGCGATGCCATAAGGGAAATCGCCGCCATCACCGGGACGGTGGGTTGGCACACGCTCATGACGTGGCAATTGCCGTGCTCGGCTTGCAGGTCACGAATGAACTCTTGCACATAGTTGACGTAGTCGTCTAGGTGAAATTCGCCATCTTCCACAGGAACCAAACGGGCGTTACGCCAGTCGGTGATGTACACCTTGTGGGTTTTCAGCATGGTGCGCACCGTATCGCGCAGCAGTGTGGCGTAGTGGCCAGACAATGGCGCAACGATCAAAACGGTGGGTTGCCCGCGCATGTCAGCCAGTACCGACTCGCTGTCTGTGTATCGCTTGAACCGGCGCAGCTCACAGAAAGGCTTGGTCTTAACGATGCGCTCCTGCACCGCCACCTCGACCTCGCCGATCATGATGTTGTGCAGGTTGAATTCAGGTTTTTCGTAGTCTTTACCCAAACGGTACAACAACTCGTAGCCAGCGGCCAAGCGGTGCGCCATGGGGGAATTACCCATGGGAGTCAGGGGGTTACTCAGGGCTTTGGCGGCTGCTTGGGCCAAATCAGCAAATGGCTCCATGAGGGCGCGTTGCGTATCGTAAATTTGGTAAAGCATGGGATTCTTTCGATTTAATTGCTGCACTGCAATATAACAGTAGCCTTTTGTTTTGCCTAGCTAAATTTGGTTTTTTCGGGCGACAAAGTCGGGCAGTTGTCACTTTTATATTGACATCCCAGCCGCCCAGCAAAAAGCCCTCCAGAGAGGGCTTTTGCAACGGCAGGGCATGCGCCCCAGCGCTTACAGCACAGCGGCAACCGCCTTACAAATGTGGTCGATGTTCTGGCTGTTCATGGCCGCCACACACATGCGACCGGTGTCGGTGCCATAGACGCCAAATTCGTTGCGCAAACGCACCATTTGGTCCTTGGTGAGCCCCGAATAGCTGAACATACCGATCTGCTTGGTGATGAATGACATGTCGGCTTGCACGCCGGCCGCCTTCAGGCCGTCAACCAGCGTTTGGCGCATGATCTTGATACGGTCGCGCATTTCGCCCAACTCTTGCTCCCACTGGGCGCGCAGTTCGGGCGTGCCCAAAACCGTCGCGACGACCGAGCCGCCGTGGATGGGGGGATTGGAGTAATTGGTGCGGATGGCGATTTTTAACTGGCTCAGAACCTTGGCTGCCTCGTCTTTTGACTCACACAGCACGCTCAGGGCACCGACGCGCTCGCCATACAAACTGAAGCTCTTAGAGAACGAGGTCGACACCAGGAAGCTCAGGCCGGCATCCACAAACTTTTGAATGACCGCACCATCTTCTTGGATACCAAAGCCAAAGCCTTGGTAAGCCATATCTAAAAACGCGGTGAGGTTGCGTGCCTTGACGGTGGCGACCACTTGGTCCCATTGAGCGGGGTCGATGTCATAGCCGGTGGGGTTATGGCAACAAGCGTGTAACACCACGATGGTGCCGGCCTCAGCACTGTTCAGGCGCGCGAGCATGCCGTCAAAGTTAATGCCACGGTTGGCCGCGTCGTAATAAGGGTAGGTATCGACATCAAAGCCTGCAGCTGTGAACAGCGCGCGGTGGTTTTCCCAGCTGGGGTCGCTGATCAGCACTTGCTTGCTGGTGCCCATGCGGCGCAAAAAGTCGGCGCCAACTTTGAGGCCGCCCGTGCCACCGATGGCTTGGATGGTGGCAACACGATCTGAGGTGACCACATCGCTGTCAGAGCCGAAAACCAAGCCTTTGACGGCGCCGTCATAGGCGGCGATACCGTCGATTGGCAGGTAACCGCGGGCCTTTGGGGTACCCATGATCTGCGCCTCAGCGGCCTGCACGCACTTGAGCAACGGAAGCTTGCCCGCATCATCGTAATAAACGCCGACGCCCAGATTGACTTTGTTGGGGTTGGTGTCTGCAGCGAATTGCTCATTCAAACCCAGAATTGGGTCGCGAGGTGCCATTTCGACGGCGGAAAACAATGACATGGGGGTTCCTTGAACAGGGTGGTTAGGGCCTAGGGCAAACCCGATATTTTAGC
>JBMTSM010000165.1:0-4680 GCA_049448275.1 Burkholderiaceae bacterium | reverse complement strand
GCCGGTAGACGGTGGACCGGAAAACGTAAGCGTGACACCCCGATAGGTGATTTCCGCAGGGGAAATGGTGGGATCAAAATCACGACTGGCAACCACGGACTCGGTCAGTTGGTCAGTAATCGTGTAGTGCGTATCGTCCGTGAATGCGACCTGGAATGGTGTCTCGCGCAAACGTGCGGTAGGGTCGGTGGTGTTAGCTTTATAAGTCGCACTGGCGGAGAACGTGCCTTCCCCTGTCACCATGACCAGGTAATCGTCGTTCGCCTCTTCGGCGATATAGACGCCTGCGCGCAAACCAATGCGTTGCAGATCAGCCGCGTTACCGTTTGGACCAAATCCAATCCGAATTTCATCGGCATCTGGATCAGCTAACGTCCGTGTGATCTCGTACTGGCCGCCAAATACCACTGGCAGATCTGCGTCCGGTAAACCCAGAGTGTTACCGAGTTGTGATTGCAAATTGCCAACCGTGATGCTCTCGCCCTCGTACCCAGGCAGGTTCGTGAGGACAAAATCCCCCTCGGGCGAGACGCTGGCCTGGACCTTTGTGGTCAGTCGCTGATCGTTGATCGTGTTGACCAAGTCGGCCAAGCTTTCGAAAGGTCCAGCGAAACCAACTTCCGCACCGCTGTGCCCCTTCAAAGTCAGACCCGCTGTCAGGTCGATCTTCTCGGCAGCTGTCACGATTTCGTTGAAAGCGCGGGCCACCATTCCCGGCATGGCGCTCATCCAAGCAGCACCGGCCACTTGGTTTAGCACCAACGCACCGTCGGAATTGACTTCTGCGGTGACCAAGTGCACAGCCGTTCTTTCGTTAATCGCATCCGCTAATGCCTGCGCATTCGCGAAGCCAACCACACCGGTCTGTGAGTCAACAGGGGGGGCGATCGTTACAACATCGCCTTGTAGGCCTTCAAAGCGAAATGCCGTATCGAGCTGCAGTTTGGCCTGTGACACGATTGCGCGATCGCCGCTGATGGGTGTCACTTCGTTGGGCATGGCTGTATTGATCCATGTCGCAATTTCGTTCGCTTGCAAAGCACCCGTTTTACCCCGGAGCTCACCGAGCGCGACCCCGTTCAACTCTAGTGCACCAGCAGGAATTACGGTCCCAGTCAAGTTGCCACTGATGGTTGCACTGGTCAATTTCGCCGCCACGGGCGTGCCAGCCATCGCACCCCCGGCATCGTCAAAGACCTGCGATAGCGTGGGCGCTGCCTTGACGCCGATGAATACATCAGCCTGCTTATAGGCTTGGTCACCCAGCTGGTTTAAATATTGAACGTCGTAGTTAGACCCTGCCTGAAAGCCATATTGCGAGCGCAGAATCATGCTTTCTTGCTCATCACTGAGTGCCTTACCGGCAATATGTACGCCTTCACGCGTCAAGACTTGGATCTCTTGATTCGCATTCAGCTGGTCAAGATAAACCACCGTATCTTGCGTACCCTGGCTGACTGCCGTCAAAACCTTAAACGGTTGAGATGCACTGGCTGAGAATGCAGTGCCTGATTCAAGGGTACCGTTTGGCTCCAAAACGGCAGAAATATCCGCCGGATTTTGCTGGGTGAAAGGGCTGTATGACAACGTCGCAAGCGCGTTGGTCGGATTATTCGAATCCTCGGCGACTCTAAATTGCGCAGCAGCGGCCACTTTTAAGGTGTCGTTGATCAGGAGTCGCATACCAGCACTGGCAAACGGCTCTGCAGCATCGAACCCAAACAGGTCTTCACCTGCGTTACCGTAGGCGTCCATGCTGTCGTTATGGACGTGGTTGACTTCAGCTACCAGCGTTTTTGCAAGATCGTCAAGTGCGTTGCGAGCTGGGTTCAGCACTTGCTCCCGAAAAGCCAATAAGCCACCAAGCTCCCCGCCAGCGAGGCTGGATAAAGCACGCGGATCTGAGCTGAATTGGCCAATGTACAGGTCAACCTTTTCAGGGGCATCGGGGTCAAATACGGCGGTCACAGGACGCGCATCCTGTCCTTCAAGGACCAGTCCTTGCTGCATACTGGTTCCCAAGCTCAGCGCGACCGCACCGGATGGTTCAAACTTGGTTGTGATCCGTGAGAGCTGAGAAATTTGAGTGAGCAGTCGATCACGCTGATCCAAAAGCTCGGGTGGTTGTTTGGCCTGAGTGGCGTTCTTTGCCAGCTGCTTGTTGACCAACGCCAGCTGCGAAACGAGGGTGTTGAGTTCACCCAGACGCGATTCGGTTGCCTCGCGGGTCTCATCGTCGATGAGTTGCATCTGCCCAGACAACTCCCGGAAGCTGGAGGTCAAACTGTCTGACTCACGTAAGAAGGCCGCGCGGTAAACACTGGATGATGGGTCACCGGATAAGTCGCGGGAAGCATCGAAAAATCGATTCAATGCCGTCGTCAAGCCGGTCTGCTCACCACCCATGATGTCCACGACCCGGTTGGCGTAACTCACCATCGGCTCTTGCGTGGCCAGCTCGCTTTGACTGTTTCGCAAATTCGACTGAATGAAGTCATCCACCTGCCGTTGAATGCCGACAAATCGTACGCCGTTACCGATGTACACATTGCCTTGCTTACTGGGCGTGTTGGCGGTCAGACTGACGTCTTGGCGTGAGTAACCCTCGGTGCCGACGTTGGCGATGTTATTGCTGACCGTTCCCAGCGCGCGCTGGTAGGCCATCACCGCTGTGCTGCTGATACTGAGCAGGTCACTCATTGGTCATCTCCGGTGCGTTGGCGCCAATGAGCCGGCATGGCCATGGGTTTGCTCTCAATGGGTGCTGCAGCAGCGTCTTTTGGCAGGGTTTTGCCAAGCTGCTGCGTGAGCATCTCAGCCAAACCAAAACCGCCCCGCTGTGCCAAGCTGACCGACACCTCTTTGTCGAACATGTCTTGGTAGGTGTCCTGCGAGTCTGATTGCAAAAGGTCACTTTTGAAGCTGGCTTCGCGCATGGACTTCATCATCATTTGAATGAAGAGCGCTTCGAATTGTTTGGCGGTCTCACGCAACGCACCCTCCCCGTCCTTTGCAGCACGGTGGCGCAATTCGCCCAACCCCGAGAAATCGAGGTAGGACTGGGGAGAGGGAATACCGTTGGTGCTCATGGTTTAAATCACTACTAATTCGGCGCGCAGGCTGCCTGAGCTTTTTAAAGCTTCCAAAATCGCGATCAACGATGAGGGGGTCGCACCGACCTGGTTGACCGCATCCACAATTTCACGCAGGTCAACACCGGGCTTAAATAAGAACATGGGGTTATTGGGTTCATCAATACCCACCGTTGCATTCGCGACGCCCGCCGTTGTCCCGCCAGCGGCAGGGTTAGGTTGAGAGACCTCGTTGGTGGCCGCGATCGACACCGAAATGGTGCCATGCGTCACGGCAGCTGCCGTCACCTTGACGTTCCGGCTGATGACAACCGTACCAGTGCGCGCATTCACCACCACGCGTGCGGGCGGCTCACCGGGCTTGACCTCCAGGTTCTCAATGAGTGACATGAAGGCCACGCGTTGGTTGGCGTCTTTGGGTGAACGGACTGAGATCGACATGCCGTCAATGGCATTCGCCACGCCGTCACCGAAGGTGCCATTGATCGCTTCAACGATCGCATTGGATGTCGTGAAATCAGATTCACGCAGGTTCAGCACCAAAAAGTCAGACTGATCGAATGGGTTGGCAACCGTACGCTCAACCTGCCCACCACTAGGAATGCGGGCTGATGTGGGCACACCGATCGACACCTGTGAGCCCGCAGAGTTGGTCTCAACACCCGTTACGGCGATTGGGCCTTGTGCCAAGGCATACACCTCACCATCCACACCACGCAAGGACGTCATGAGCAAGTTGCCGCCGCGCAAGCTACTGGCTTTACCAATAGCCGACACGTTGACATCGATCTTTTGACCTGGCTTTGAAAAGCCCGGCAACTCGGCTGTCACCATAACGGCGGCGACGTTCTTGATATCGATCTTGCCGCTACTGGCTGCGGTCTCGAAGTCAGACAAGGGGCCATTCAGGGCGACGCCCAATTTGTTTAACAAACCCTTCATGCTTTGTGCGGTGAAGGAAACGTCAGCACCGTCACCTGTGCCTTGCAGACCAACGACTAAGCCGTACCCAATTAGCTGGTTGCTGCGCACCGCT
The DNA here is from genome assembly GCA_049448275.1 of Burkholderiaceae bacterium. Taxonomy (GTDB): domain Bacteria; phylum Pseudomonadota; class Gammaproteobacteria; order Burkholderiales; family Burkholderiaceae_C; genus RS62. The sequence goes on along the minus strand of JBMTSM010000165.1, from coordinate 552 downwards.
GCCGCACTGGCGATGTCTTTGACGCGATCTGCGAACGCTTGCGAAGCGGTCGCTAGCGCTACCGCAACCACGCAAATTCGACTGATAGTGATTAAAGTTTTCATGGCAGTTGTCGATATTTCGATTAAGCGGATGTTTAGCCAGTTGGATTCAGCAGCGACTTAAAAAGGGAAGAAAGCAAACAGCAACTTCGTTGCCCAGCCAGCGCCTGCCGCCTTATTTATCTCGCCGTCACCGCGGTAGGCAATTTGCGCATTTGCCAAGCGGCGTGACTGCACTGTGTTGTTGGGCGAAACGTCTGAAGGACGAATCACACCCGAAATTTGAATCACCTCAGTACCTTCAGATAAGGCCAACTGCTTTTCGCCGCGCAGCACCAAATTGCCATTTGGCAAGACATCCACTACGGTCACCGCGACTTCGCCGCGCAAAGTAGCGCTCTGGCCTGCGGTACCAGAGCCTGCACTTTCAATGGTGCTCTCATTCAGGTTGATCCCGTCCAAAAACGGGCTGATGTTGCCGACCATCGTCGAGGCGCGACTGGGTAATGAA
>JBMTSM010000164.1:0-4680 GCA_049448275.1 Burkholderiaceae bacterium | reverse complement strand
ACCAAGACCAAAAAGGCCGATGCATTGGTCGCCAATTTGGATGCTGTGGGCCAACACGTTTTTGGCGAGCTGAAGGCATGGCGCAGTGAGGTGGCCCGTGCGCACGACCTACCCGCCTATGTGATTTTTAACAACAACACCCTGAAAGCGCTGGCCGAGGCGTTACCCGACGACATTGACGCCTTGCAAGGGATTGCGGGGATTGGCGCCAAAAAGCGCGAAGCTTACGGAGAAGAAGTTTTGCGGGTCATCAGGGGCAGTTTGCGGGCTGCGGCCTAGGTTGGGCTAAAATGTGGTCATTGCGCTGTGCCACATCGTTGCACGCCTTATTTTTGTTGGAGCCGGATATGTCAAACAACTCACACGATCACCAAGCCCAAGACGGCGAGCAGGACACCGTCGAGTCCATCGTTCATCACATGCCCATCGTTTTGCCAGTGGCTGGCGGTATTTTGATGCTGTTGTTGGCCTTTATTGCGGTCTTCATGGGGTAAATTCCCGGTTGGGTCATGGGCCCATCAAACGAAAACCAACGCTTGGCGTTGGTTTTTTTTCGCCTGAACCCAAATAAATTTTTGGATGGCGTGTCAAAAATTCACGCCCTCAGTGGTGTGTGACCGCTACCATTGGCGGATGCAAGCGACTGTTCAGGCCTTGGCCGACCTCATTAAAACCGCGGGTTCCGATCCTGCGCGTCGCCCCTTGCGGGTACGTGGCGGTGGCTCCAAAGATTTTTACGGCGAGCCGCTTCAGGGCACCGTGCTCGATACCGGTGCTTTGAACCAAGTGGTGGCTTATGAGCCAACGGAATTGGTCATCACTGCGGGTGCAGGGCTGCGTCTGCGTGATTTAGAAGCCCTGTTGGCCACCCATAACCAGTGTTTGCCTTGTGACCCGCCGCACTTCGGATCCGATGCAACGATCGGTGGCGCGGTCGCAGCGGCGCTGTCAGGCCCTGCACGCGCCAGCGTGGGTGCGATGAAAGACTTTGTTTTGGGCATCAAGATGCTCAATGCCGCTGGCGAGTTGCTGACCTTCGGTGGCCAGGTGATGAAAAACGTCGCAGGCTATGACATCAGCCGTTTGATGGCTGGCAGTATGGGCACCTTGGGTGTTCTGACTGAGGTGTCGATCAAGGTATTGCCCGTGGCGCCCGCTGAGGCAAACCTCAAATTTAATTGCGGCCAAGCGCAGGCGCTGTCCCTGATCAACACATGGGGAGGCCAGCCACTGCCCTTGAATGCCAGCGTTTGGAAACGGGACAAAACCGGTCGAGATTCATTGGTTGTCCGACTTCGTGGTGCTGTGGCGGCGGTCGATGCTGCGAGCGCCCGAATGGCCAGTGACGCTGCGGGTTACGGTATTTCTTGCGCCCATGTCAGCACAGCTGAGGCTGAAGCGCTTTGGTTGTCGTGCCGCGAACAGACCCATCACTTCTTCACGCCACCTGCCGCAGACGCTTGCTTGTGGCGTTTAAGCGTGCCACAAACCGCGCCGGTCATGGTTGCGTTTTCGGATGCATTGGTCGAGTGGCATGGCGCGCTTCGTTGGGTGTGGGCACCTGCTAACGACGCCGCAAAAGTACGTCAGTTGGCAGAGGATGCGGGCGGTCATGCCACCTTGTTCCGTGTGAGCCAAGCGCATGGCGAGACCGATAAAACGGTCGGCGTGTTCCACCCCACGCCGCCTGCGACCAGTGGTATTGCCCAGCGCCTGCGCGAGCAGCTCGATCCATCGGGTGTGTTCAACACCCACCGCCTGTAAGAAGCCATGCAAACCAACCTAGCTCCCGAATACGCCGACCGCGCAGAAGGCCAAGCGGCGGAAGCCATTTTGCGAAAGTGTGTGCACTGTGGTTTTTGCACGGCGACTTGCCCCACCTACCAGTTGCTGGGGGATGAGTTGGACGGGCCACGAGGTCGTATCTACCTCATCAAGCAAATGCTTGAGGGCGAGACACCGACACGCAAAACGCAATCGCATCTGGATCGTTGCCTGACCTGCCGCAACTGTGAGTCAACTTGCCCCAGTGGTGTGCAATACGGTCATTTGGTGGATATTGGGCGAAAGTTGGTCGACGAAAAAGTTGAGCGCCCGTTGGGCGAACGACTGTTGCGCAGCGCGTTGAAGGAGGGATTGCCTTCAAAAATGTTTGGGCCCGCGATGAAGCTGGGTCAAGCGGTGCGGGCGATATTGCCTGAGGCGCTGAAAGCCAAAGTCCCGGTCAAGCAGGCGGCGGGTCGTTGGCCGACTGCAACCCATGACCGCAAGGTGTTGATGTTGGCCGGCTGTGTGCAGCCTGCCATGATGCCCAATGTGAATACAGCCACCGCACGCGTGTTGGACGCCGTTGGTGTGCAGGCGGTGATTGCGCCGTCGGCAGGGTGCTGTGGTGCGGTGAAATTTCACCTCAATGACCATGACGGTGGGAAAGCGCATATGCGCGCCAACATCGATGCGTGGTGGCCGTTTGTTGACCCGACCGACGGCAGTAAACCCGTAGAGGCCATCGTGATGAATGCGTCAGGCTGCGGTGTGATGGTGAAAGACTATGGCCACGTGCTGGCTGATGATCCCGTGTATGCCAGCAAGGCCGAGCGCATCAGTGCCCTGACCAAAGACCTCAGTGAGTTATTGCCCGATTGGGTTGCGCCTCTGCGCGCGCGTTTGCGTGATAACAGCGGCGCGAGCGACGCGTCGGGCGCAGCGTTGCCTATGCTGGCTTACCACCCACCTTGCACGTTGCAGCACGGTCAACAATTACGCGGGGGCGTGGAGCAACACCTGTCGCAATTGGGCTTTTCGATTGCCGTCGCACAAAATGAGTCGCACTTGTGTTGCGGCTCGGCGGGCACCTACTCGGTATTGAACCCTGGGCTATCCAAACAGCTGCGGGATCGCAAGTTGGGTAACTTGTCACAAATTGGTGCCGATACGATCGTATCGGCCAATGTCGGCTGTATCAGCCACTTGCAGAGCGGCACCGATCTGCCTGTTAGACACTGGATTGAGGTGTTGGACGCGGCTTTGCAAGCGCAGCCATAAGCGCGGCTGTCATGATGCACAAGGCGCCAAAACCAATGTGCGCCTCAAATACCGATGCGCCCAGCGCAATCGACGATACGCTGGCAAACACCACCTCACTCAACATGATTATGGATGTGGCAGCGCTGGTCAGCCGCGATGCGCCGTATTGAAGGGCGACATTGGCCGCAATGATGGCCATCGATAAACCCAACGCAATCGGCAGCCACTGCCCGCCGGTGGGTTGCGGCGCTGGCAAGGAGCCCAACCCAAACCCCACCAAGGCGACCACACTGTTGAGTACCACGCCGCCAAAAAACATGGCCAACACCCGAGCGCCACTGGGGTAAGCGTGTCCCCTTCGCAGCAACACGTTATTGAGCGCAAACATGAAGCCCGCCACCAATGCCAATACATCGGCAAATTCGCGCGGCACGGGCCAGCCGCTACCCGGTTGCCATAGAACCAACCATAAACCTGCAAACGCGATGATTAATCGCACAAAGGCGGAAGCGGTTGGCGTTTCTTTGAGCAGCCACCACGCCAGCAGGACCGCCCATGCGGGCATGGTGTAGAACAGCAAGATAACGCGAATCACATCACCCGTGGTGACCGACCAATTGAAGCCCACATTGGTTGCGCCAGCCGCCATCGCCAGCGCCCATAGTGCGGGGCTGGTCAAGAGGATGCGCCAGTGTTTCCGGTACCAGACCCCAGACACCAACAGCGCGGGGGTGAAAACCAACAACGTGCTCCAAAGCGGGTGAAACCCAGCCGCTTGCAACTGTCGCAACGGCCACCATGACAAGCCCCACACCATGGCATTGATGAGCAGGCCGGTAACGGCCCATCTTTTTTCAGCAGCAGTCATGGGGTTTAGTGCGAGGGCTCGTCACGCGCTTGGCGTAACAACACCGCGAGCTCTTGAGGGTGGGTGCGTAAGTTGTGCTGGTGCCAGCGTTGAATGATGTACATCACGATCGCGATGCACAAGCCAAATCCCGCGATGGAGGCAAACGCCGAAACGCCTGCGCCCGTGGCGGCGCTGTACATCAAGCCCAAACCCAAAATGCAGGCTTGTTCGTTGAAGTTTTGTACCGCAATCGACCGACCCGCGCCCATCAGGCTGTGTCCTCGGTGTTGCAGCAGCGCATTCATGGGGACCACTAAGAAGCCACCCAGCGCACCCAATAGAATCAAGAACGGTACTGCCACCCAAAGGCTCGTGATGTAGTTGAGCAACAAGATCAACAAGCCCATGCCGATACCCAAAGGCATCACTTTGCAGGCCTGATCAAGGCGGACCCACATGGACGCCACGATGGCACCAGCTGCCGTACCAATTGCGACCACCCCCACCAATTTGGCTGCCTCAGTTGTGGTGTAGTTGAGCGCGACGGCCGCCCACGCCAGCACGATGTAGCGCAGGTTACCGCTCACGCCCCAGAACAGGGTGGTCGTTGACAACGAAATTTGCCCCAAGCGATCACGCCACAGTCGGCGGTTGCATTCGTAAAAGTCGGGCATCAGGTTGAGTGGGTTGATAGGCATGGGCCGCAGGGCCACACCCGTGCGCGGGATACGCGTATTGAACCAAGCGGCGATGGCGTACACCAGCACCATACTGGCCAGCGCGGACTGCTCAATGGTGTCGAT
>JBMTSM010000163.1:0-4684 GCA_049448275.1 Burkholderiaceae bacterium | reverse complement strand
AGGTCCTGCGCATCCGCCAGACCAATCGCGAATCGAACCACCCCGCAACCATGCGGCCACAGGCGTGCCCGTGATTCAGGTAGCTGATAAGGAACGACCAAACTTTGTGGCCCTGCCCAGCTGTAGCCGATACCGAACAGCTGCAAACGGTCACAGAAAGCATCGACCTGTGCTTGGCTGTAACGCGGCTGAAATACGACCGTGAACAAACAAGCCGCGCCCGTGCAATCCCGTGCCCACACGGCATGACCGGGTGATTCAGATAAGGCGGGGTGCAGAACGTGCGAAAACTCGGGACGGGTCAGCGCCCATTCAGCTAGTCTGCGCGTGACCGCATCTTGGCGCGCATAACGCAGGTGCGCGGTTGGCAAGGAGCGAAGCACCAGCTCAGCGTCATTGGCTCCAACGGCTAGGCCAAGTCGCATGTGACACATTTGAAGGGTTTCGTGTAAAAGGGGGTCCCGGGTGATCACAGAGCCCATCAACACATCACCACCACCGCTCGGGTATTTGGTGAGTGCATGCATCGAAATATCGACGCCCATGTCGAACGGCTGAAATGCGATGCCAGCGCCCCACGTGTTATCCAATGCACTCAATATCGGACGTGCGCCACCGGGGCGCTTTGCGTTGGCCGCATTGATGACAGCCACACACGCAGGCACATCTGGAAATTCAAGGGTGATGGAGCCTGCCGCTTCCAACCACACCAGCCGGGTGCGATCACCTATTTTTTGGGCGAGATCGGTCGGATTGAGCGCGTCATAAACGTTGGTCTTCACGCCCCAACGGGCCATCTCGACAATCAAAAAATCTCGTCCGGGCCCGTACGCGTTGTCGGGCAGAAGCACCTCATCGCCGGGCTGCAAAAAGGCCAAATCAACCAAAGCGATGGCCGCAAGCCCACTGGGAACCAGCACGCAGTAGCGTCCACCCTCAAGGGTGGCGAGCCGCTCTTCAAGCGTAAAGGTAGTCGGTGTGCCGTGTAAACCGTAGGTGTAAGCCGACTTATCCGTCCATTGCCGGCGCCGCATGTCGGCGACCGTGGGAAATAAGACCGTAGAGGCCTTGTGGATACCCGGCATCGCAGCCTCGAACGCATCTGGGGCCCGATAAGGGTGATTGATTAGTTCGGTGCTGCGGTCCATAAATTTGCTTGCCGGTTATCGCCCTGTCACAGTGACTAGGCTTTCCACTTTTCGACTAAATTCGCGGGACGGATGTTGTCGTAGGGCTCGAACGGCTGGTGAATCCACGGGTTAGTTTCGAGAAACTCGACAGAGTAATCAGGTGCGAAAGCAGACACGCCTTTGGTCCAAATCACGGCACTGCGCAATTCCGTGATCGGCGTGTAGTTTGCTTTCAGCGTATCAATGACCGCTTTCAGCGTATGCCCCGTATCCGCCAGATCGTCGACCAACAAAACGCGGCCAGCAATTTCACCTTTGGGTGTGGTGATGTAACGCGCCACGTCCAAGCGACCTTGGACGGTGCCCGCACCCGCACGGTATGAGCTGGTCGACATAATGGCCAACGGCTTATCGAATATACGTGACAACAAATCACCAGGACGCATACCGCCTCGGGCTAAGCAAAGGATGTTGTCAAACTCCCAACCAGACTCATGAATTTTGATAGCCAGTCGCTCAATGAGGTTGTGGTATTCGTCGTAAGAAACGTAGAGGTGCTTTCCGTCTTCGGTCAACATGGCAGTCCTTTGGAGGTTGGGTTGTCGGTAGTGTGGCGTGAATTCAGTGTGTCAAGCCGCAGCAAACGGGTTGTGCAGCAAAATCGTGTGATCACGATCGGGACTGGTTGAAATCATGTGTACAGGTACGCCCGTGATTTCCTCGATTCGTTTGAGGTATCTTTGCGCGTTGACCGGCAACTTGTCGAACTCGGTTACGCCGACGGAAGATTCATCCCAGCCAGGCATGGTTTCGTAAATTGGCTTGCAGCGCTCGATGTCATCAGCGCCCAGCGGCAGCAAATCCACTTGTGCATCATCAAGCTCGTAACCGATACACAGTTTCAGTTCTTTCAAGCCGTCCAGCACATCAAGCTTGGTGATACACATGCCGCTCAAGCCATTCACCTGCGCGGAGCGCTTCAGTAAGGCGGCGTCAAACCATCCACAACGACGACTGCGGCCGGTCGTGACACCCAGCTCAGCGCCAACTGTTGACATGTGATAGCCCGGGGTGCCGGGCGTTTGCCAATCCAACTCGGTTGGGAAAGGCCCGCCGCCGACACGGGTACAGTAAGCTTTGGTGATGCCCAACACATAGTGCAACATGCCCGGTCCAACGCCAGCGCCTGCGGCCGCATTACCCGCAACACAGTTACTAGACGTGACGAACGGATAGGTACCGTGGTCAATATCCAGCAACGTCCCTTGTGCACCTTCAAACAGCAAACAGCCACCGGCCTTGTGCGCCTCGTTAAGGTCACGAGATACGTCGCTGACCATGGGCAAAATCTCTTTGCCGTGCGCCATCGCCTCTTCGAAAACAGCATCGAATTGAATGGCGCCGTCCTTGAGGTAAGTTTGCATCGCTTCCGGCCATGCCATGTCGCGGCTGTGCAGGAACGTTTGCAACACGTGGTTATGCAGGCTGAGTAATTCACGCAGCTTGGCTTCGAAACGCGCCGGGTGTTTAAGGTCTTGCACACGGAGGGCGCGGCGGGCGATCTTGTCCTCATAAGCGGGACCAATACCTCGCCCAGTTGTACCAATTTTCGCGCTCCCTGCTTTTTCTTTGGCGATTTCACGTGCGGCATCTATCGCCACGTGGAACGGCAAAATAAGTGGGCACGCTTCGCTGATTCGCAAGCGATCACGCACGCTGATCCCGGCCTTCTCAAGCCCGCGAATTTCCTCTAAAAGTTTGCCTGCAGACAACACCACGCCGTTACCGATATAACAGGTGACGCCCGGACGCATGATGCCGCTGGGAATGAGGTGCAAGGCGGTTTTCACACCGTTAATGACGAGGGTATGACCCGCGTTGTGGCCGCCTTGGAAGCGAACGACACCGGTCGCCGTCTCCGTTAACCAGTCAACGAGTTTTCCTTTACCCTCATCACCCCACTGGGTGCCGACTACTACGACGTTGCGTCCGGACGATGCCATGGCCAAAGCTTTCAGAAAAATAAAATAAAAATCGAATCGTTGGTGATGCGCTATGCGGCAGGCCGAACCTGCCAGGCGCCTTCGACCCAGACCAACTCGCGGTCACAGTCGAATTCATTCACCTCGTTTTCGTGTCCGGGTAACAAAGACACGACAGCCTCGCCTTTGATTCGCAGGTCAGCAACGGCCTCCCGCAAACCCGGCGCGTCGCCCCAAGGCGCGCGAATTGCACGGTGCAGATCAGGCGTTGCCGTCATCGCAGCCAGCTCTTTCACGTCGACGCTAAAGCCAACAGCGGGACGCCGTCGTCCAAAGACCGCGCCCACTTCATCGTAGCGGCCGCCGCGTACCAACTCCAACTGTTGCTGGCTACGCGGCGCCGTACCGTACACAGAAAACCGAAGACCCGTGTAATAGGCGTAACCGCGCAAATCAGCCAAGTCAACCGATACAGCCGTGTGACCCAATTGGGCCATGTGCTGCCCAAGCCGTGCCAGTTCGTCCAAGGCCTGAGTCAGCAGGGGTGACTGCGGTAGTGCAGCACGCGCCGTCTCGATGACGCTGAGGTCTCCAAACAAATCAGGAATCAACCGCAGCGCGTCGCGGCTGGGTTGCGGCATGGCCGCCGTCAGTGTGGCCAATGACACAACGTCTTTGCGCGCCAACGCTTGGTGGATGGCATGCGTCTGATTGGCATCAACGCCCGCATCACTCAACAAAGCCGCCACGACCCGCACGTCAGAGAGATCCAAGACAACATTGTCGATACCTACGCGTTTTAAAACAGTCAAGACCAGCTCAAGGATTTCGAGGTCAGCTTCTTGACCTTGGTGCCCGTAGAGCTCGGCACCAAATTGCAGCGGTTCACGTGAGGCATTGGCGTGACTGGGCTGCGTTTGAACGACGGGACCGCAGTAGCACAAGCGGGTGGGGCCTCGGCGATTAAGGAGGTGAGCGTCGATGCGCGCGACCTGCGGCGTCGTATCGGCGCGCAGGCCGAGTTGCCGCCCACTGCTTTGGTCTACAAGCTTAAAGGTACGCAGATCCATGGACTCACCCGTGCCCGATAGAAGGGACTCAAGGTGCTCCAACATGGGCGGCATGACCAACTCGTATCCAAAGGTGCGCGCACTGTCTAGGAGCACGCGTCGCAGCTCTTCAATTTGTCGTGCCTCATAAGGCAAAACATCGGCGAGGTGGTCGGGAAGAACCCAAGCGGACATAGTCTAATCAATCGTGGGGAGACAACCCGATATTGTACCGCCCAGCGGGCTGCATCCCAGCCGATGACTGGCGAACGGATTAAGCGAAAAGCATGCGTTTGAAAGAAAAAGGCTGAGGCAGCGGCTCGCGCTGGCTCAGCCCGTTTGGCGCGTCAGATCTTATTTGGCGGGACCGACGCGGTTGTTCTTCATACCCTTGAGGAAGTCTGAATCACCATCGAGTACGACGATGTCTCCCTTCGAAGAAAAGCTCGATTTGTAAGCTTCTAGACTTCGGTAGAACTTGGCAAACGCGGGGTCGCGACTGAACGCCTTGGCGTAAGTGGCT
>JBMTSM010000162.1:0-4687 GCA_049448275.1 Burkholderiaceae bacterium | reverse complement strand
GGCGTTGAGATGTTGTAGGGCAGGTTACCCACAATGCGCAAGCCACTGTTTGCGAAAGAGCGGAAGTCCACGCGCAGCACGTCTTGGTCAATCACTGTGAGTTGCGGGTTGGCACGCAAGCGGGTCACCAAATCACGGTCGAGCTCAACGACTGTGAGGTGTTTCAAGTGCTGCAACAACGGATGGGTGATCGCGCCTAGGCCGGGCCCAATTTCTACCATATGGTCATCAGGTTGCGGTGCGATGCCGGCCACGATGCCCTCGATAATGCCGCCGTCAACTAAAAAGTGCTGACCAAACCGCTTGCGGGCGATGTGTCTCATTCGGTGCCGAAATCGCGAATGTCAACATACGCACGCAGGCGCGCGTCCTCAGACCACTTCGCAAACGCTTCATCCGCTTGACGCGCTTTTAAGATTTCACTGATGGCCTCGTTTTGGGCCTCTTCGCCTAGCGGCACTCGCTTGCGCTCCAGTACCTGAATCAGGTGTACGCCAAAGCGTGACACGACGGGCGCGCTCACTTCACCAGGGTTGAGTTGGTTCATGGGCCCCTCAAACTCAGGAACGAAAGCCCCCGGCGCAACCCACCCTAAATCACCACCATAAGCGGCCGAGCCATCTTGGCTGTTCGCCTTGGCGATCACGCCAAAGTCACGACTACCCGAGACAATCTGGGCACGAAAACTATTGAGCCGCTCGATGGCCTGCTCTTGGGACAGCTCAGGACCAACGGTCAGCAAGATGTGCCGAGCGCGGGTTTGGGTGGCAGTCATCGTGACCTTGGCGACCGGACGCGCCAGCACCTTTAACAAATGGAAGCCGGCACCACTGCGGACCCAAGGCGACACCGCACCAACGGCCAAGCCCTGAGTCGCCTCAACGAACAGCGGTGGGTAGTCGGCTACCGCACGCACGCCCATGTCACCGCCTTGTGCCGCCTCCGGCGATTTGGATTGGGCCTTAGCCAATACCTCAAAGGCCTCACCCCGCTTAAGCGCGGCAAAAATAGCCTGCTTTTGCGCCTCAATCGCGGCCAAGTCTGAAGCCGCCGCGTTCTCCGCCACGGGAATAAACAGCTGGGCTAACTGGACCCGCTCGGGCACTTTCTCGTTGGTGAGTGCTTGCTGCTCATCCAAATAGGCATCGATTTCAGCTTGACTGGGACGTTCAACGCCCGCCAATAAGCGCTCGCGCATACGCTGTAAGGTGAGTTGGTCCGCCAACTGTTGCCGGAAAGTCTTCACCGACAAGCCCTCGCGCACCACCGCTTCGTGCAACGCCTCAATCGAGAGGCGGTTGTTTCGGGCCACAGTGGCCTCAGCGGCATCCACATCGCGTTCGGAAATCACAATACCCTCTTGTTGGGCACGTTGCACCTGCGCACGCTGCGCAATCAGCAGCTCCAACACCTGTGACTTGAACGCAGGTGTAACGGTTGTTTTGTTCTCACGCGCCAGAACCGTCGCACGTTGATTGAGTTCAAACAAAGTAACCGGCGCATCGTTCACGACCGCGACAATGCGGTCTGACAAAGCGGGGGGGGCAATCGCGGTGGACTCCGCGCCGATGGCGGTGGTCGTCAACGCAAGCGCCGCGACCGCAATGGCGCAGCGCGTGACGGCTTTGTGAACGAACAAATACGGGTGCATTGCGAAGGTCAACTGCTTGCTCTCAATCGTAATTTTGGAACCGGCTGGGCGGATTCACCTCTTGACGCAGGTACTGGTAGCGCGGAATATTGGCGCTGAGCGTGGCCAATGGGTTGGCGCCGATGCGGGAGAACCCAACGAACTCGAGCTGGAACAACAGGCGATCGGTCGACTCGTTGGTAGCGGTCTGCACACGCTCTAACACCACGCGACCGACCCAGCAACCGGCGTCGTACTCAAAGCCCGTGACCATGTCAGCGACACGCTGATCTTTCTGACTGTAGTTCACGCGGCCCACGCTGTACCATCTTGGCGCACCCAAGCCCTTGCCCGGTCCTTGATCAACGCCTCGGTCACCCCACAAGTCATTGAGCGGCCATTGCCAAGAGACGTCGATCAATTCACTGACATCGCGCTGGAGGCGATAAGCCAAGCTAACGGTGCGGTAGCTGCCAGGGTGATACGTCGCCCGGGCGGTTGAACGCTTGGTCCGGTTGGTGTCGGCATCGACCTGCAACACGGCATCAAGTCGCCACGCGTCAGACGGGTTGAACGTGCCGCCTAACAGGATGTCGCTGAGCGACTCTGTCAGCGGTGCCGCACCGTCCGCAATACTCTGGTACTGATCACGTAAGCGGCGACGCTGTGCAACTGTCAGGTTGAAACTCTCACGACCGTCTGCGTTGAACCAACGGGTCGTCAATCCAGTGGTCAGCGTGCGCGTATCTGCCACCCGATCGTTGCCAGAGAACGGATACGGCGAGTAGATGCTGGATAAGTTGAAGTCAACCTCGCCCGAGTCGTAGTTTGGCAAACCGGTTTGGTTGCGATACGGGGTTTGCGCATAGACAATGCGCGGCTCTAGGGTTTGGCGGGCATCACCGCGATCGGCATCAAATACCAAGCCGCTGTCGATCGTGAAGGTCGGCGTGGTGACGGTGGCCTGGCGGCTAGTGGCCCAAGGGCCGGTCGTTAAGGCCTGGTCCATCTGGTAGTGGCGGCTGTGCAAACGCAGGCCGGGCGTGATGTAACCACCGAGCGTGTCGTAACGGCGGCTCAGATTCGCAGCGAAAACCAAGCGCTGCCCATCGAAGTCGTTACTGTTTGGCTTATCAAACTGCGTCAACTCAGAGTCAACCGACCAGTCCATGCCTTGAAAACGACCCAACGTTCCTCGCGAGCCCACGCGGTATGCCAACTGGTAACGGTCGTAAGGCTCATCGATGCGGTCAGTACCCACGGACTGCAAGGTCTCCCACTTGTAAGCCCCGGCACTGGCCTGCCACAGGTTTTCGCCCGTCGATAAGGACACGTCATTGGCCAGTAACCGTGAGGTGAGCGAAGTTGCTGAGCGGGGAAAATCGCGCCAGTAGTCACCATCGCTCACACGATTCAAATTGGCATTGAAGCGCACAGGCAAACCCGATGAGTTAAGGGCCTGCTGATGTTGCCAAGTCCAACCCCAACGGTCGGTGTTGCGCAGGGTGTCGTTCGGCATATAGGCGCCGCGGAATCGACCACTGAAGTTGGTGCCCAAGTAACGGTACTCACCGGCCAGATCCACGCCCCGCTTCGTCATGAAGGTGGGATAAAGCGTGGCATCGTGGTTGGGTGCGATATTGAGATAGTAAGGGACCGTTAATTCCAGTCCACTGACGTTATCCAGGTTAACGGTGGGCGGCAAAAAGCCCGACTTGCGCTCATCAGATAGCGGGAAACTGATCCATGGGGAACCAATCACAGGGACCCCTTTGAACCGCAAAACAGCGCCACGAGCGGTACCCGTATCCGCTTTTTGATCGAACTCGATACTGGATGCAGAAACAAACCAATCGGGCGCCCACGTGCCACCGGGCGGGCGTGGGCATGTCGAGTAGGTGACGTTTTCGGCCTCAGTGAGTTCCGGACCTTTGAAGTTGATGCGGCTGGCATTGCCGCGTCCTTGGCCCAGTCCATTCACGCTGTTGATTTCAAAGCGCGGGGCTTCAAAATAACCTTCAGTGGTACCAATGTTGATCTCAGCTTTTGGACCCACAAAACGGTTACCGCCTTGGTTCACCCTCACGTTACCTTCAAGCACCACATTGTCTGTTTGCAAGTTGTGCTCAATTTTGTCAGCGCGAATCACCACGCCATGCCGGCGCAACTGCGCATCACCTGTAATCACCGTTGATACGTCGGCCTCACCGCCGACGCTTTGACCCGAGACGAAAGTCGGTATCTCATCGGTGTTCGCCGCCGGTAACGTTTCCGCCAGTTCACTGCTCAGTTGCAGGGCGACATTGCCCTCCGTCTGCGCCCACACCGCGGCGGAAGTCGCCATTAAGCCGGCCGGCGCCCATGCACCGAGTAAGCGAATCGCGCGATAAATTTGTGAGCAGGAAAATCGTGCTTTGGCCATGCCGGCATCAATCTAAACAAAACAGTAATCACGGCCCATTGGCCGCCCAGAACGTCATCCAATGGAGAGGTTTGCCGAGTCGCCGTGCGCACAACGCCGCTTACAATTGGAGATGACATTATCCTACGGACTGAACGGCCCGTTTCACCCCTCTCTTTATCCGAATGCAACCCCCGCCTAACCCCTCAATTCAGTGGGCCAGCCCGGCACGAGAAACCGCTTTTAGCAGCTGGTTTGGCGGCATGGTCTCGCGCTTTGCGTTGGATCGTACCTCATTGCATTTGGCGTCGGCAGATGCCAGTTTTCGGCGTTACTTCAGAGTGCTGGGAACTGATGGTGACAGTTACATCATCATGGACGCGCCCCCTGAAAAGGAGAACTCCGAATCATTTGTTCGGATTGCCCAACTGCTCGCGGAGGCCCAACTCCCCGCCCCGACGATTCTGGATTGGAGCGAGCCACTGGGTTTCATGCTGCTCAGCGACTTGGGGCACTACACCTTGCTCGACGTATTGCAAACCCCCGCCGCGAATGCCCCCGTTCCAGGCGCGCCTTTTGCTGAGCCCCGTGTGGCCCGGGCCTTCATGGAGGAGGCCGTCGACTTGTTGATACGCTGGCAGTTAGCGACCCGGCCC
>JBMTSM010000161.1:0-4755 GCA_049448275.1 Burkholderiaceae bacterium | reverse complement strand
CGACCCTCTGCTATGTGTGGGATCAAACCTACGATGTGGGGCAAGTTGGGCGCAACCCCTACTCGGCGCGGGTCCGTTTTATGGTCTTGCGGGGCCCCGAATCTCCGCTGCGGGTCTGGCAAAGCGAGCAACGTGATGTCGGGGCAGATTTCAAACAGTTGTTTGCTGACGAGCATCCGGTCACCGAGCCGGCACCGACCCTCAAGGCCATTGTGGTGGGCGCCGACAGCGATAACACCCAAAGCACGTCGCTGGGCTGGCTGAAGTCGATTGCGCTAGGCCGTTAAGGTGATGGAGGTCACCGCATCGCTCATGGGAAAAACCTCGCCGATGACGGCACAGTCTGCGTAGCCCGCTGCTTTGAGGTTTGACAGGCAATCAACGACACGATCAGTTGGTACAGATGCCAATAAGCCGCCTGCAGTTTGGGGGTCAAAGAGTAAGGCGTATCGGGGCATATTGATAAACGCTTCAGGGTTAGCGATCGCATGGCGCGAGCGCGCATTGGCGGTTTGCAATGAGCTGAACACGCCCTGCTCGATGCAGCGCTCGGCACCCGCTAACAGTGGAATTTGACCAAGATTTAACTGTGCATCCACACCGCTTGCTTTGGTCATTTCAAGCAGGTGTCCCAATAAGCCAAAGCCGGTGACGTCGGTACAGGCACTCGCACCGTGACTCTGCAAAATAGCGGCAGCGCGTTGGTTGGACTGCTGCATCGATACCAGGGCGTGACCGATATCAACCCCAACCGCTTTCGCTTGCGCATGCGCTGCCAGCAGGGTGCCCGTGCCAATGGCTTTGGTAATGATTAACTGCTCACCTGGCATCGAACCGGTCTTTTGCATCACGCGATTCAGCGGTTGGCCTTCAGCAGCTTGCTTATTGAATTCGCTGTCGGTATCGATGAGTCCATTGATTGCAAAGCCCAGCCCGAGTTCAGCACCTTCACCTGTGTGACCACCAACCAGTGTGCAGCCCGCCTCGTTCAAAACGGCAACGGCGCCTGTCATGAGATCGCTCAAGAGGGTTTCAGTTTTCGCGTCCAGTCCAGGCGGGATGGTTGCAATTGCGGTGGCGGTATGGGGCGTTGCGCCCATCGCAAAAATGTCACCTAACGCGTGATTGGCCGCGATGCGACCAAAGAGGTAAGGGTCGTCGATAAAGGCTCTAAAGAAATCGACTGTGTGAACCAGCGCTTTACCGGCAGGTACCCGGACTACGGCTGCATCATCGGGCGCATGGAGGCCTACCAAGACATCGGGGTTATCGACGGGTGCGAGGTTTGTTAAGGTCCTGCTGAGAACGGTTGCGCCCACCTTTGCGCCACAGCCGCCACAGCGCATGGCGGTGGCTTCGATTGCGGCCATCGACTCGTCAGCGTTCAGTGCCAGTTGCGCGCCACGGCTACTGCTTGTGGAGATGCCTGCCATCTTCATGGAGGGTAGGTCGTTAAAACGCTTCATGAAGCGACGGTCAATGTAATCTTTCCATCGCCATACCCATTCACCAGCAAAACTCAATGCACCGCGGGATGCGACAGCGAATCGGTCACCGGTTGAAATCAACGCTAACCACCGTCGCTGAGGTCGATAGGTGGTTGCGCGCTTACCTTGCAGTGCGCGCCGCAAATTGGTGGCCAGTGGCTTGGCCATGCGCACTGCGAAGACGCCGGCCTTCTCCAGGGGACTTTCAGCAAAAGACGTGATGTCGCCTGCGGCGTAGATGGTTGGATCAGTGACACTTTGCAGCTGCGCGTTGACTCGAATGAAACCAGCATCATCCAGCGCTAAACCAGTTTGCTTGAGCCAACCCGCACCAGCGGCTTGTGTGACCCACATGGTTTCATCGGCATCGTAGGTCCGCCCGTCGGCTGTATGCAGACAGCCAGGTGACAGCGCGCTTACCGTGGCGCCAAGATGAACCGTTATGTTTCGACGTGCCAATAGTTTTGTGAAATGCGCCTGCACGCGGGTGTTGTGCGTGGGCATGATGGTGTTGCCCGAGGTCAGCAACGTGAACGTCAGCCGTTCGGGGTTATCGCCGCCATCACGGAGCACCTGCCGGAGCCGGTGCTGCATCGCCAAAATCAGTTCAACGCCGCCCGCACCACCGCCGACGACCGCGATGGTCAGTTGCCCACGTTGCCGAGGTAGTTGTTTGACACGGTCTAATAGGTCCAACCAACGTTGGTTGAACTGTGTGATGGGCTTGACCGGAATTGCTAAACGATGGTCGTCAGCGAGTGCTTGTAGGTTGGGGGTTGCGCCCGTGTTGATCGACAGAAGGTCATAGGGTACAGGGGGACGATTGGCACACAGTACCTCGCGGTTCACTCGGTCGATACCAATCGCAGCGCTATGATAGAAACGCGCGCCAGCAAATGCACACAGCCGGGCTAGATCAATGTGTACGTCACGAAAACTATAGTGACCCGCCACATAACCAGGCAACATCCCAGAGTAGGGGGTATCCACATCGGTGCTGATGAGTGTGAGGCGCACCCCGGGCTCGGGTCTCATGGCGAACATGCGCAACACCCCAACATGGCTATGGCCACCACCGATCAAAACAAGGTCGCGTAAGACGGGAGAGGGGCTGGTTTGCATAGTGCCTTTTGAGGAGAGGGTGTCGCCTAAGTTATTAGTGTGCCATGGGAAGCTGGGCGTAATTCTTCTATTATTCGGTTTTTAAAAACACAGGACACATCATGAATCAGGACGCTTTTGAGAAAGGCCTTCAAACTCGGCGCGCCGTGCTTGGCGCAGCGTACGTGGATAAATCGATCAGTAGCGCAGACGATTTCAACCGGCCCATGCAGGAGTTGGTGACCGAGTACTGCTGGAACGAGGTGTGGAATCGCCCCGGCTTGGACCGCAAGACGCGCAGCCTGCTTAACCTAGCCATGCTGACTGCCTTGAACCGCCCCCACGAGTTGAAACTGCACGTCCGTGGGGCCATCAATAACGGCGTCACGAAAGAAGAGATCAAAGAAGTATTTTTGCAAACTGCGATCTACTGCGGCGTACCGGCTGCAATTGACAGTTTTCGAAATGCACGAGAGGTGCTGGTCGAAATGGATGTCTTGTAATCCTTTAGCGCTTGAATTGCTCGCGGAACCGTTCAACTTCTGCGAGGTAGGGCTCTGAGGTCAGAATGTTGCTGACCAGATTGGTCTTCTCTTTGATGTGTTTCGAGAAGTAAATCCGATCGACCGATCCATCAGGGTAACAACTGGCCTTGATGGAGCACTGTTTCCGATCATGCGATTGATCGATCAACACGATGGAGTTCGCATTGATTTTGAATTCCATGATGCAACTTTTCGGGTTGTTCACGTCATCAATGGCGATGAACTCATTGCTGCCTTTGAACTCGAAAATACCACGATAGGTGCAATTGTGTAGGTTCCGATTGGGGACAAACAATTCTGCGTAAAGCCGCGTTGGTGAGCGTGGCAAGACGTCTAACTTGATCTCCATGTTCCGGTCTTCCTCACCGTCCACCCGCACCACTTTGCGGTACTTGTAGGTTCCGATAACTTCTTTAATTAAAGGCTCAGAGACGGCCGCATCGCCAGCCACGAGGTAAGCGGGGGGGAGGGCTGTAGCTTGGGCCTGCACCATGGCAGGTGCCAGCGCCAAGAGCATCATTGCAATCGCGTGTAAAAAATTTAGGGGACTCTGGCGCATGGTATCGGGAACGGATCTACTTGGATTGGTGTCAAACGAGGTATCGGAAGAATTAAAAATTTCTTTATAGAACAATGGGTTTAATTCAAATTTTCACATTGCCCGAATTATAAATTCTCAATCCTAACCCCCTACAATTGGGTGAACAACTGGCTGTTAAGAGGGATCTTGTTTTGAAGCTTTCGACGAAAATTTGGACGGCAGGCTTGGGTTTACTGATCCTGTGGGGCGGCGTAACTGCGGCTGAGCGCATGATGCACGGGTCCGGACACCATCAAATGCGCCACGGTGAGCACATGGGCGGCATGACCAGGCATCATGGCGGCGAACATGACGAACACAATATGCCTGGGTTACGCGGCAAGGACACCACACAGGCCGAATTCGAGGAAATGCGTGCGATGTTCATTAAGCACCGCGCGATGACCCGCAGCGTGACGAACTTACCAGACGGTATCCGAACCGTGACAGAAACCGACGATGCCGAATTACGACCTAAGTTGGTGAGCCACGTGGTTGGCATGATTGCCCGTATGCAAGCCAAGCGCAACCCTGAAGTCATCATTCAAAGCGCCACGCTCAACCCGCTGTTCGAGCGGGGCGATGCCATCAAGACCCAAATGGAAATGACTGCAAAAGGCATCATCGTGACGCAGACATCAACCGATCCTGAGGTTGTCCAGCTGTTGCAAACGCACGCCGCGGAAGTCAGCGACTTGGCGGCGCGTGGTATGGCCGCCGTGCATGAGCGCATGCAGGGCCAACACCACCAGTAAACAAAGCGCCGACATCACACTGCACACATGCCGTTACCGCAAGCGCTCCAACTCAAGGTCAGCGATGACCGAATCTTGCATGGTTGGGCGTGGCCCGCGCCATCAGAAACTGTCGGTCAATTATTGTTGGTTCACGGATTGGGCGAACACGCACGACGTTACGACCGTCTCGCAAACACCTTGTGGGCAAATGGCTGGCATGTCTTGGCCTACGATCAGTTGGGGCATGGTCAATCGCCGGGGCCTCGCGGCGACCTGCCATTTGCCGATGCGCTGGTCGAAGACCT
>JBMTSM010000160.1:0-4758 GCA_049448275.1 Burkholderiaceae bacterium | reverse complement strand
TCAAAGAACGTCCACTTAGAGTCACCCTCACAAGCCAGAATGTGCGTTGCAATCCGATCCAAGAACCAACGGTCGTGGCTAATCACGAGCGCGCAGCCTGCAAACTCCAACAACGCGTCTTCCAACGACCGAAGGGTTTCGACGTCCAAATCGTTCGAGGGTTCGTCCAGCAACAGAACGTTGCCACCCTCCGCCAGCGTCTTCGCCAAATGAAGTCGACCACGCTCGCCCCCTGACAACATGCCGACACGCTTTTGCTGGTCGCCACCGTTGAAGTTGAATCGTCCGCAATACGCACGGCTGGGCATCTGGAACTTGCCAACGGTGATCATGTCAAGACCACCCGATACATCTTCCCAAACGGTCTTATCGTTGTCCAAATCGTCACGATGTTGATCGACGAACGCAATTTGAACGGTCTGACCACGGGTAATCTCTCCGGTGTCTGGTTGTTCTATGCCGCGAATCAATTTGAACATGGTCGACTTACCGGCACCGTTAGGCCCGATGATGCCGACGATCGCGCCAGCGGGAATCCGGAAACTCAAGTCGTCGATCAGCATGCGATCGCCAAATGACTTACTGACGTTTTTAAATTCAATGACCTCCGTACCCAACCGCTCAGCCACAGGGATGAAGATCTCCTGCGTCTCGTTGCGTTTTTGGTATTCGTAGTCAGACAGTTCCTCAAATCGGGCCAGACGCGCCTTGCTCTTGGACTGACGGCCTTTCGCGTTTTGACGCACCCATTCCAATTCCTTTTTCATGGCCTTAGCGCGCGCATCTTCAGTGCGCTGTTCGAGCGCCAAGCGGGCATCTTTCTGCTCCAACCACGTCGAGTAGTTGCCCTTGTAGGGGATGCCATGACCACGGTCCAATTCCAAAATCCACTCGGCTGCGTTGTCTAGGAAGTAACGATCGTGGGTGATAGCAACCACCGTCCCTGGGAAACGTGCCAAGTACTGTTCGAGCCACTCTACGCTCTCGGCGTCCAAGTGGTTGGTGGGCTCGTCAAGCAACAGCATGTCGGGCTTTGACAGCAACAGCCGGCACAGTGCGATACGCCGCTTTTCTCCGCCAGAAAGGTGCTCAATGGATTCATCCCATGGGGGCAAACGCAAGGCGTCAGCGGCGATCTCTAATTGATGCTCACTATCGGTGCCGGCTGCAGCGATGATGGCTTCAAGTTCGGCTTGCTCAGCTGCCAATGCGTCAAAATCGGCATCCTCTTCAGCGTAGGCGGCGTAGACCGCGTCCAACCGCTCCTTCGCCGCCATCACCTCACCCATTCCACTTTCAACGGCTTGCCGCACGGTATGGGTCGGGTCTAAAGCTGGCTCTTGGGGTAGGTAGCCGATCCGGATACCCGGCATGGGGATCGCCTCGCCCTCAATCTCTTTATCCAGACCCGCCATGATTTTCAACAGGGTGGATTTGCCCGAGCCGTTCAAACCCAACACGCCGATCTTGGCACCGGGGAAAAAACTCAGCGAAATATCTTTCAAAATTTGGCGTTTAGGCGGGACGGTTTTCCCCACGCGGTTCATTGAAAAAACATATTGGGCCATGCGAACACTTCACTTTCAAAAATTCACGACGTCATCGGGTGACGAATCTTCTATTATCGTTGCATTGAAGTGGTCTCGAAACCACAAAAGACGGCCCCCGACTGCCAAAAAGCGGGCTAAACCAACGATAATAAAGGCGTTGTCAGCCATCAGTCGCTGCGACAGCAGCAACCTGCTGCGGGAAGAACCACCCTTTGACAACGGTGCTCAACCCTCCCAAAACCCATCTGCCTTGACTGGCCACTTGACCTCTGGTTCCTGTGGCGGGCCGATGTAAAGGTACCGTCACACGGTGCAAATTGACTCCATATGACATTTGAAGAATTAAATTTGGCGCCCGCCATCTTGGCCGCTGTTCTTGAGCAGGGCTATGAGAACCCAACGCCTGTCCAAGCGCAAGCCATTCCAGCCGTGCTTTCTGGTGCTGACGTGCTGGCCGGCGCTCAAACAGGCACCGGCAAAACCGCTGGCTTTACGCTGCCTATCCTGCAACTGCTGCAGGGTCGCGAGCGCGTGGGTAAAGCGGTTCGCGCCCTTGTCCTTACGCCGACGCGTGAGTTAGCCGCCCAGGTCGAGGAGTCCGTCCGCACCTACGGCAAGAATCTGAGCCTGAAAAGCGCAGTGGTGTTTGGGGGCGTTGCCCTGAATCCGCAAATTAAGCGCCTGAGCGCTGGCGTGGATATTTTAGTTGCGACCCCAGGACGCCTGCTGGACCTTGCCAGTCAGGGTGCAGTCGACCTGTCACAGGTTGAAATTTTGGTTCTCGACGAAGCCGATCGCATGTTGGACATGGGCTTCATTCATGATGTGAAAAAGATTTTGGCATTGCTGCCTGCTCAAAAACAAAGCCTGTTGTTCTCAGCCACTTTCAGCGATGAGATTCGTGCTTTGGCCAACACCTTCTTGCGTGACCCGCAACACATCCAGGTGACCCCCAAGAACACGACCGTCCAGCGGATCACGCAATGGATTTACCCCGTTGGCCGGAACAAGAAAAAAGAACTGTTAGCGCACATCATCCAATCAGAGAACTGGTCTCAGGTACTGGTCTTCACGCGCACCAAATTCGGTGCCAACAGCGTTGCGCAATACCTGTCTGACAACGGCATTTCAGCCATGGCCCTGCACGGCAACAAAAGCCAAGCGGCACGCACGCAAGCGCTCGATGGTTTCAAGAGCGGCGAAGTTCGGGCGCTGGTTGCGACCGACATTGCCGCACGCGGAATCGATATTGACGACCTGCCGCATGTTGTGAACTACGAGATCCCCAACATCAGTGAGGACTACGTCCACCGCATTGGTCGTACGGGCCGCGCCGGCGCTAACGGAGAGGCAATCAGTTTTGTCTGCATGGACGAAGAGGGCTTCATGCAGGATGTCGAGCGCTTCATCAATCAACGCATTGAAGTCAAACTGGTGGAAGGCTTTGGGCCTGAACCGGGTGAGAAGGCTGAGCCACTCGCCATGGGCCGCCAAGTGCTTTGGGGCGGTTTGGGTAAACCCCCCAGCCGCGAAGTCATGGCAGCCGCAGCAAAGACGGCGCGCCAAGAGATGATGACGCGAATTCGCGAGAAAAAGGCAACGCAACCCCCACGCCGCAATCCCAAACCAGCCGGCCAAGGGCCTGCTGCTGACGGTCAGGGTGGTATTGCCGCCGAGCGTGCGGATGGAGGCTCCCGTAACAAGCGCCGCCGTCGTGGCGGTGGCGGTGGTGCTGGCTATGCGGGCAGTCAACCGCCTCAAGGATTTACGCCACGCGGTGACCGTCGTCCCGAAGGCCAATTTGGTGACGCGCCACGCCGCGCCCCACAGGGCAACCGAGATGGTGTACGCGATGGCGCAGGCGCGGGTGGTCGACAACCTGATCCGCTGCGCACCAGCATTGACGCCATGAGCGAGCGCGGCCGTGGCAATGGTGGCAACCGCCGCGGTGGTAACGGAGGTGGTGGCCGAGGCCACAGCGCTGGCAACAGTCGCGGTCCTGCTGACCCCTTACGCACCAGCTTTGGTCGCATCAAGTAACCCCTTCTCGCGTGTTGAGAGACCATGGCTGACAGCACCCTAAACCAATGGATTGAAGAAGAAGCCGCGCTCAAAGCGCGGCTGGCCATAGCCGCGAGTGAAAATGGCGAGGTGACCTACATCACGCCTGACTTGGTCCGCCAGCACACGGGGTTGGAGATCATGCAAGGCATCGCGGATGGCCTTTTCATCGGGCCCTCGATTGGGCACACGCTCGACTTTTTATTGATTTCAGTCGCGGATGGTGAAGCGATCTTTCAGGGCACACCAGGTCCGAAGGTTCTCAACCCCATGGGCGGCGTCCATGGTGGCTGGTACGCGACCCTGCTGGACTCGGCGATGGCCTGTGCGGTTCACACCAAGGTCCCCAAAGGTCGCCTGTACACCACAGCCGAACTGAGCGTTAACTTGGTCCGCGGAATTGGTAAAACACCCAAGCTGCGTGCCATTGGGCGAGTCATCCACTGTGGACGACAAATGGCAACGGCCGAGGGCAAACTGGTCGGCCCCGACGGTACGCTCTATGCGCATGGCACGACCACCTGTTTAATTTTCGATCCCAAATAGAACGAGAGAACGACACCATGAGACTTCTACACACCATGCTGCGCGTGGGCGACTTGGATCGCTCCATTCAGTTTTACACCGACGTTTTGGGCATGAAGCTCATTCGTAAATCCGAAAATACCGAGTACAAATACACACTCGCTTTTGTCGGCTACGGACAAAACCCCGACCATGCTGAGCTTGAACTCACCTACAACTGGGGGCAAACCAGTTATGACATGGGCACCGCCTACGGCCACATCGCGTTGGCAGTACCGGACGCCTATGCCGCATGCGACAAGATCCGAGCTGCAGGTGGCAATGTGACCCGCGAAGCTGGCCCCGTGAAGGGCGGCAGTACGGTGATCGCGTTTGTGACCGACCCCGATGGCTACAAAATCGAGCTAATCCAGCGCCCTGAGGCGGTCTAATCGGGCGCCCTGTGTCCGCTTAATGACTTCACTGAGTCTGCGCGCATGAAAATTTTCCACGGCGTTCCCAACCGCGGCGTTCACCATACTTTGGCATCTGCCTGCGCGCTCACCATTGGCAATTTCGATGGCGTACATCGTGGCCATCAGGCCATGCTTGCGCTGTTGACCAATGAGGCGCGTTTACGTGG
>JBMTSM010000159.1:0-4837 GCA_049448275.1 Burkholderiaceae bacterium | reverse complement strand
TGTAAGGCGCAAATCTTTTGCACGATACTGATATTCGTCTGCTCATTCCACCCGCCGATGTTGTAGGTCTCGCCGACGGTGCCGGCTTCAAGCACGCGGCGGATACCGCTGCAATGGTCGCCCACATACAACCAGTCGCGGACCTGCAAGCCATCTCCATAAACAGGCAACGGCTTCCCGGCAAGTGCGTTGGTGATGGTCAGTGGGATTAACTTTTCGGGAAAATGGTAGGGGCCGTAGTTATTGGAACAATTGGTTGTCAGCACCGGCAGTCCGTAGGTGTGGTGCCAAGCACGCACCAAGTGATCGCTGGCGGCCTTGCTCGCGGAATAAGGGCTGTTGGGTTCGTAGCGGTTCTGTTCTGTGAATGGTGCATCGCTCGCGGTCAAAGTGCCGTATACCTCGTCGGTACTCACGTGCAAGAACCGGAAATTGGCTTTTTCGGTGGCCTCTAATTGCATCCAGTAGTCTCTGGCGGCCTCCAACAGATGGAAGGTTCCCACGATGTTGGTCTGAATGAATTCACCCGGCCCGTGGATGGAGCGATCCACATGGCTCTCCGCTGCGAAGTTGAGTATGGCACGCGGGCGGTGCGTCGCCAGCAACTGCGGCACCAAGACTTGATCCCCGATATCACCCTGAATCAGTGTGTGGCGGGGGTCATCCTGAATCGTGGCCAAATTATGTCGATTGCCCGCATAGGTCAATTTATCGAGATTTATGACGCTTTCGGACGACGTTTTAAGCCAATCTAAAACAAAATTACTGCCAATGAATCCAGCGGCGCCAGTGACGAGAATGGTCATGTTGATTTTTAATAAATTAGACTTTTATGGAGTCTGCCGCTCGATTTTAGGGGGTTGTTTGTTAATCACGCGGCCCCCAACGGCAACCGCAGACGGGCTCCTAAATCCATTATGCACAGGCGGGTAGAGGTATCCCACTACACTCAAGCCTAAGGTTAAGTTCCGATAAGGCGAGTAGATGACGACATTTTCATTAAACGGGCAAGTGGTGGTCTCACAAGAGCCACCAGACACCCCCTTGCTGTGGGTGGTACGTGATGAGTTCGGCCTCAAGGGCAGCAAGTTTGGTTGCGGGGCCGGCTTATGTGGCGCCTGTACGGTTCAAATCGATGGGCAAGCACAGCGAGCCTGTGTGACCCCGATCGCGCAGGTGGCTGGCCGAGCGGTGCGCACGATCGAGGCCTTGGGTACACCCACCCAACCCAGTCGGTTGCAACAAATATGGGCCGAACTGGCGGTGCCGCAGTGTGGCTACTGCCAGTCGGGCCAACTGATGTCAGCCCACGCGCTTTTGCAGCAAACGCCCAACCCGACTGATGCGCAAATCATTGACGCCATGAGCGGTAATTTGTGCCGCTGCGGTACCTATGACCGGATTAAGGCCGCGATTAAACAAGCAGCCGCGGAAGGGGCTGTGTCATGAAGCGCCGTGACCTCCTGAAGGCCCTTGGCGCGGCGGGTGCTGGCTTGGTCGTGGGCGTGCCGCTTAGTGGTTGTCAGCCCTTTGGCGAAGAGATGCCCATGACCATTGGCGATGGGGTGGCATTCAATGCCTTCTTGCGCATCACACCAAGTAACGAGATTCACTTCTATCAACCCCGCGCTGAAATGGGGCAGGGCGTGCGTACTGGACTAACAGTGCTCATTGCAGAGGGGTTGTCGGTCGCGCCGGAGCGTATTCAACTGCACCATGTCGGCGTTGACGACGCCTACCGCCTGCCGGGACAACCGATGCAATTAACGGGGGGCAGCACAAGCCTCAAAGACTCATTCACGCAGCTGATACAGGCGGGCGCTACTGCAAAGGCGGCTCTGCACGCGGCGGCAGCGGTGCAATTGGGCGTTGACGCTGGCAAGCTTCGGCTGGCCGATGGACAGGTCTGGTTGGGTGATCGCGCGTACGCCTACGGCGATTTCGTTGAAACGGCAGCGCAGCGGCCATTACCGGCGGCGGATACCATTCAAATGAGTGCGCCTTATCGTTACATCGGCAAACCAGGGTTCAGCCAAGATGCCTTGGCCAAGGCGACTGGCACCGCTGTGTTTGCAATCGATGTCGACGTGCCGGATCGCCGGGTCGCTGTCGTGATTCGTTGCCCAGTAGCCGGGGGGCAGTTGGCTCGGTTTGATCCCACGGGTGTGCCAGAGGGGGTTGAGCTGGTCGCTTTGCCTCACGGTGTGGGTGTGGTTGCCCCCACCTACTGGCGCGCCCGACAGGCAGCCGCAAAACTCAAGGTTGAGTGGACGTCCCCCCCTCTGGCGCGTGAGTCCACCGACACCATTAACGCGAAAATGCTGGCGTCGCTGGACAGCGCCGCGGGTCAAAAGGCTGAGACCGCAGGCGATGTCGTCGATGCCTTGGCAGGTGCGGCGAAAACACTGAGCGCCACCTATTCAGCACCACATTTGGCGCATGCAACGATGGAACCGCTTAACTGCACCATTTCGTTTGATGCGCAGGCACGTACCGCCTCTTTATGGGTAGGGTCGCAGGTGCCCGATTTGGCCAGGGCGGTTGCAGCGCATTTTCTGGAGATCGATCCCGAGCAAGTCACCGTACATTCCACTTTTTTAGGTGGCGGGTTTGGTCGGCGGCTCTACACCGACTTTGTTGCGGAAGCCGCGCAGATCTGTCGGGCCACAGGCCACCCCATTCAATTGGTGTGGAGCCGTGAAGATGACATTCGTCACGATCACTATCGCCCCAGCGCGATGATGCGCTTTGAGGGAGGGCTCGACGCGGACGGTCGATTGATTGCACTGAGTGCCAAGCGAAGTGGTGCGGACGCTTTGGCGCATTTTATTGATGCCTCTGGCGGCGCATTGCTCTCGCCTTATGTGGGGTGGACGGCGGCGAGTTGGCTTGGCGAAAGAAGCCACAGCATCTTCAAGCGCCTGACCGTTGACGCCACCAGCGTCGAAGGACTGTTAGGGACTTACTCGGTGCCCGACACGGCGGTTCGCCATGTCACCGTCGATGCCGGTATCCCCGTTGGATTTTGGCGTTCGGTGGGGCACTCTTATTCGGCATTTGGTATCGAATGCTTCATCGACGAGTTGGCGCATGCCGCGGGCCAAGATCCGGTTGCGTTCCGTCTGCGTCACCTGGATGCGGACCCGCGGATGAAAAGTGTCATCCAATTGGCGGCGTCTAAGGCAGGGTGGGGCGCGCAGCCGCGGGGTCAATACCTGGGTATCGCAGCGCATCACTCTTTTGATACGTGGGTCGCACAGGTCGTTTCGCTGTCGATCGTGGATGGAAATCCCCGCGTGCATCGCGTCACCTGTGCGGTTGACTGCGGTCTCGCAGTAACACCCGACGTGATACGGCAGCAGATCGCTGGTGGTGTCATCTTTGGGCTGACGGCCGCGCTGCATGGCGAGATCACGTTTAAAGATGGCGCTGTGGTGCAGAGTAACTTCCATGACTATCCCTTGTTACGCCTGTCCGAAGCGCCCGAGATAGACGTACACATCGTTGACAGCGATGCGTCACCGACTGGCGTTGGGGAGCCGGGTGTACCCCCGATCGCCCCGGCTGTTGCAAATGCGATATTCGCAGCAACAGGCAAACGGCTGCGCCAGTTGCCCCTGCGCCTTGACCGCGTATAAATCACGCGACGAGCAAAAATTTTCACCTTGATCCCCTGAATATGACTGAAATAGCTGCCAAAGTCGTCTCTAAGGAGGCCCTCGCGCGAGGCGTTG
Organism: Burkholderiaceae bacterium; assembly: GCA_049448275.1. Lineage (GTDB taxonomy): Bacteria > Pseudomonadota > Gammaproteobacteria > Burkholderiales > Burkholderiaceae_C > RS62. The sequence goes on along the minus strand of JBMTSM010000159.1, from coordinate 1,103 downwards.
TTCGCATGCGAATCGCGCCCTATCAACCCACCGATATCCTCCCCGCGTTTGAGGCCGGTGCGCACATTGACATCCGATTACCCAATGGCTTGACGCGGTCTTATTCACTGACCAACGTCACAGAAGCCAACAGTGGGAATCCAGCCGCCTATGAAATTGCTGTTGGGCGTGATGCCAACAGCCGTGGCGGCTCGCAGGCCGTGCATGACGCTGTGCACGTGGGTTCTCGCCTTGCCATCAGTGCGCCGCGTAACCATTTCAAACTCAACCCGCAACACCAGCGGGTATTGCTGATTGCCGGCGGTATTGGTGTGACGCCAATCTACGCCATGGCGCAGGATTTGCACGCGCGTGGTGTTTCCTTTGAATTGGTCTACTGCGCTCGTTCTGCAGCGCGAATGGCTTATCTCGAGGAGCTGCGTGCGCTCTGCGGCGATAAGCTGGTCACGCACGCTGACGACGAAGTCGGTGCCGTTTTTGATGTTGCGAGCCTACTCAGTGAGCAGCGCTGGGATGGGGTTTACGTTTGTGGCCCTGCACCTTTATTAGATCAAGTGACGGCGACCACGTTTGGCTGGGCCGAAGGCTCCGTCGTCATGGAGCGTTTTAGCGCCCCGGAATCGGTTGCGGCGCCGGGCGAAGCATTTACCTTGGCCTTGGCTCAATCGGGCTTGGAGACCATGGTATCGCCAGATGAGTCGGTTTTGGATGCGATCGAGCGTCTAGGGGTCGCGCACCCGTTTTCCTGCCGTGAGGGTATTTGTGGCACCTGCGAATCGCGTGTGCTCTCTGGTGAGATCGACCACCGTTGCGCTGTCTTGAGCCAGGCTGAGAAAGACAGTCAGACGGTCATGATGCCGTGTGTGTCGCGATGCATGGGGGAAAAGCTCACACTCGACTTGTAACGGCTGCGCGCGGGTGATGGTGTCCGTATTTACTTTTCCTTTCGATAAAACCTGTCTACACTGGCCGGTCGTCAATTTCTGAATTGGTACGACCACTATGCACCCCGAACTTGTTAATCAACTGGCCGAGACTCTCTCAACCCATTGGACATCCGGCCGAGCGCTTTCGTCCTTATCGCCCGTGCTATCGCCTCAATC
>JBMTSM010000158.1:0-4955 GCA_049448275.1 Burkholderiaceae bacterium | reverse complement strand
CGCTGGCTTTTCTTCTGCAACGGTGGCGATCGGGCTCAACTGCCCCGTGACCAGCGCACCCAAATGCAACTCGATCGATTGGTAGACCACATCGCCTTCAACACGGGCTTTGGGTTGTAACTCGATCAATTGTTTGGCCGTCACTGGGCCCTTTATAGTCCCATTAATAATCACGTGATCTGCGACAACGGCACCGATGATCGATGCATTTTCGCTCACCACCAGTACGCTAGGCTTGCCATCGCGCCCCTTGACATCGCCAACGACCGAGCCATCGACACGCAAGCCATCCTCAAAAGCGATATCACCACCGATGGCTGTACCAGCGGCAATGAGACTTTTGATCAGGGGCATTTTCTTCTTACCAAGCATGTATTTTCCTCTGGTCAACCGAAATACGGGTCAACGCACCGCGCATCGGTTGATTAAAAATTAAAGGTCTGTACGGACTTTAATGCGCCGTTTTGGCTTAGTTTAACCGTCAATGCCTTTGGGCGCACCCCCGCAGGAATATCAAAGGCACCGCCGACCCGCAGGTACTGGACCAATTTAACGGCGCGGGGGCCACTGGGTGGCGATAGCGTAAAAGGTGCCCCATCCAAGGTACCGGTGAAACTGACCTCCACGACCCCCTCAAACGGCGGGGGATTTTTCGTCGCTTGAATCACCAGCACTTGCCACTTCACCTCAGTGCCGGCAACGACCTCTGCCTGAACGGAACGAATTCGCGCAGCGGCCGTGCCACCACCCGCAGGAATGAGGCGCTCAAAAAAGCTCAGGTCATCGCGGAGGGCTTGGTTTTGGCCCTCTAGTTGACGAATCTGCTCCACCAGCTGGCGTTGGAACGTTTGCTCGGCAATGATTTGACTCTGGGAAGTATTAACCACCGATTGCGCCCGCTCAAGATCAATCCGCATCTGCGCCGCTTCTTTACGCAGGTTTTGAAGCTCAAATTTGGTCTGGTCGTCCACCCCTGCAAGGCTCTTACCCTGCTCAAAGGCCCACAGCGCGATGGCGGCAGAAAACCCCAAAACCAATGCAGCTAAAAGCCATCGCAACGGCCACGGCAAAGCGCTGCGTACCGCCATTCGGGGCGCGCTCACGGTTAACCTGCGTCGTAGTAAACGAAATCTCATGGGCAATGGGTCTGGTTGAGCCCTGCGACTCTAAACGACAAAGCCGCCCGAAGACAAGTCTCTGGGCGGCTTTGTATCGGCGAATCGGCAGGATTAACGCTTGCTGAACTGCTTGCGACGACGCGCAGAACGCAAACCAACCTTTTTACGCTCAACTTCGCGGGCATCGCGAGTGACGTAACCTGCTGCTGACAACACAGGCTTGAGGTCTGCGTTGTAATCCATCAGGGCGCGCGTGATGCCGTGACGAACCGCACCAGCCTGACCTGATTCACCACCGCCATGCACGTTCACTTGGATGTCAAACGCTTCCAAGTTCTCGGTCAAAACCAGTGGTTGCTTGGCGATCATGATTGAGGTTTGACGACCGAAGTAAGCTTCGATGTCTTTACCGTTCACGGTGATCTTGCCTGAGCCTTTTTTCATGAACACACGGGCGACGCTTGATTTGCGACGACCGGTGCCGTTATTCCAATCTCCAATCATTTCGGCTCCTTAGATTTCCAACACTTTGGGTTGCTGGGCGGTGTGCGGATGCTCAGAGCTACCGTACACCTTGAGCTTCTTGATCATGGCGTAGCCAAGTGGGCCTTTGGGCAGCATGCCCTTAACGGCCTTCTCCAGCGCGCGGCCGGGATGCTTGGCTTGCATGTCACGGAAGTTCGTACCGTAGATACCGCCGGGGAAACCGGAGTGACGGTAGTAAACCTTGTCCAGGGACTTGTTGCCCGTGACTTTAAGTTTGGACGCGTTGATCACAACGATGTAATCACCGGTGTCGACGTGAGGTGTATAAATGGCTTTGTGTTTGCCGCGTAGACGGAGAGCAACTTCGCTGGCTACTCGTCCGAGCACCTTATCGGTGGCGTCAATCACAAACCACTCATGTTGCACCTCAGCGGGTTTGGCGCTGAATGTTTTCATATGCAAATTCTCAATGAGTGTTTTGGAGGTCCCTTTTCCACGGTCGGCGTTTCTCTGATGGAAACCTCTTAGGTGGTGCTTCAAGTCTTCGCCGCGGGGACACTAATCGCTGCGAAGCCTTCCATTATACGAATTTTCAAGCGAAACATGGGGTTTTCGCTGTCGGGCGGTTACGATAGCGGCCTATGTTCAGCTACCGCCATGCTTTTCACGCCGGAAACCACGCCGATGTGCTCAAACACGCCACACTCGTCGCGGTTTTGCAACACCTCACCCAAAAAGAGGGCGCCTTATCGGTCGTCGACACCCACGCCGGCGCGGGGCTATACAGGCTTGATACCAGCGAGGCAGCCACCAGCGGCGAGGCACTTGAGGGTATCCAAAAGCTGCTCAACCACCTCAATAGCGACGGTACAGTGACCGATACGCTGCCCGAGTTACTGAAAAACTACTTGACGGTGCTGGCGGGCTTTAATCAACGCAATGGCGCTGGCAAGGGCATCAAGCTTTACCCGGGCTCTCCCCTCATTGCAGGACACTTGCTGCGCAAGCAAGATCGGGTCATGGCTTTTGAGGTGCACCCCACCGACCACCGCGCACTGCGAACGACGCTGGCTCAGGCAACCAGCGATGCCAAATTACAAATGGATCGCCGTAATGGCTTTGAGGGCGTAATTCCACTCTTGCCCCCCGTATCACGACGCGGATTAGTCATTTGCGACCCAAGTTACGAGCTGAAAACCGATTACGCCGATGTCGTCAAACTGCTGGGCGAATCATTGGCCCGGTTTGCCACAGGCTCTGTGCTGATTTGGTATCCAATTGTGGGGCGCTCGGAGGCGCATGACCTGCCTCGGAAACTCAAGAATGCAGCGGACAAGGCCGGCAAGGACTGGTTACATGCCACGCTGCAGGTACGTGCAGGCAGTTCAGGGCAAGGGCCTGGCGGCGGGTTGGGTGCCAGCGGCGTATTCGTCCTGAACCCACCGTATACCCTGAAGCCCCAACTAGAAGAGGCGCTGCCCGTGTTGGTGAAGTTGCTGGGTCAAGACAAATACGCGGCGCAAAAGTTGGAATCAAAGATTCGCTGAAGCTGAAAACTCAAATTCCAAGCTCGTCACAAATTGCCAAAACCGGCGTACTTTGATTCATGGTGTAAAAGTGCAATCCTGGCGCACCCCCTGCGCGAAGGACCTCGCACAGATCGGTGATGACCTCATGGCCAAAGGCTTTGATGGACGCCGTGTCATCGCCAAATCCTTGTAAGCGCAGCCGCATCCAACGCGGAATCTCTGCGCCGCACATGTCAGAGAAACGTATCAATTGGCTGCTGTTGGTGATGGGCATGATGCCGGGGATGATCGGCACCGTGATGCCCAACTTATCTGCATCCTCGACGAAGCGAAAATACGCATCCGAGTTGAAAAAATACTGCGTGATCGCCGAATCGGCGCCTGCCTCAACCTTGGCGGCGAAGGCTTTCAAATCCGACTCGACGCTACGGGCTTGCGGGTGCACCTCGGGGTAAGCTGCTACTTCGATGTGGAACGCATCGCCAAACTCCGCGCGTATGAAGGCCACCAGGTCCGATGCGTACTGAAACTCGCCACCGGCGCCGTAACCGCTCGGCAAGTCGCCACGCAAGGCCACCAATCGATTCACACCCATGGTTTGAAGCGTGGTTAACTGCTCGCGAACAGAGGCCTTGGTTGCGCCGACACAAGAAAAATGAGAGGCCGCTGATACGCCCTCAGACAAAATCTCCTGCACCATGCTGAAGGTGCCCGTTTGAGTTGACCCACCGGCGCCAAAGGTGACCGAGCAGAACTCAGGCTTTTTGGCATACAGCGCTTGGCGCACTTCTTTTTGGCGCAAGGCGCCTTCGGGTGTTTTAGTCGGAAAGAATTCGAAACTGATCGGCAGGCTCATGGCCATCTTCCTTGTTATTTTTGGGGCTCCATGCGTTTAGCCCACATGAAGAACTCTCGGTTACCGTCGCCCCCTTTGATGGGGCTTTCAAAGAAATCTAACCATCGCAACCCATGCAGGCGGGCTGCGCTCTGCAAGTCCGCACGCACGCGGTCGTAGGCGCTGGGATCTTTCACCAAACCACCTTTTCCAATGTCGACGGGTTGCAATTCAAACTGCGGTTTCACCAGCATCAATACATCGGCGTTTGGACGCAACAGCGGCAACACCGCCGGCCAAACCTTCACCTGCGAGATGAACGATAAATCACCGACCATGGCATCAAAACCATGTCCATTTGAAAAACCTGCGTTTGAACGCGCGATCCAGTAATCAGCGGCTGATCCGCCGCGCGATTGCATGGCTTCAATGGCCTGCGCAGGTGAGACCTCCCTCGCATTGCATTGCTCCAACACGACCACACCCGGGTGGTCTCGCAACCGCGCATGGAGTTGCCCTTGGCCAACATCCAAGCCCAGCACTCCGGCAGCACCTGCTTGCAACAGGCAGTCGGTGAAACCACCGGTACTTTGCCCGACATCCAGACAACACAAACCCGCTGCTTGCCAACCGGTGTGCGCCATGGCACCCGCCAACTTGAGACCCCCACGGGAAACGTAGCGGGTTTCAGAGGGGTCAACAACTTGGAGTTCGCAATCATCAGGGACTTGGTCCCCTGACTTTTTTGGGGTCAGCCAATCGCAGCTGCCAGCGCCCCGCCACTGCACGCCCTGTGCATCTAGCAGGCGCTGTGCCGCAGAGCGTGTGGATGCCACACCGCGCTGCACCAAAAGCAAATCAACTCGCATACGCTATCGACTGCAATGGTTACAGCGCGTATCGGCAGTGCCGATCAGTAGCGGTAGGTTTCAGGCTTGTATGGGCCCGCTTGCTTAACGCCGATGTACTTGGCTTGATCGGGTGTCA
>JBMTSM010000157.1:0-4999 GCA_049448275.1 Burkholderiaceae bacterium | reverse complement strand
GCATCGCGGTAGGCGCGACCGACGTCGAACCCTGCCACAATGACGGTGACATATTATGGCGGTCATGAGAATTCCCTACGAACTACGCATCGGCTGGCGCTACACCCGCTCCGCGCGCACGGCGGCGCGCAACGGTTTCATTTCATTTATCTCAGGGGTGTCGATGTTGGGGATTGCGCTCGGCGTCGCCGCCCTCATCATCGTGCTGTCGGTGATGAATGGCTTCCAGAAAGAAGTACGCGACCGCATGTTGAGCGTCCTGGCCCACGTCGAAGTGTTCGATGGTGTCGATCAGGGGCTAACCGACGTGGACGCCCTGAGTGCACAGCTGAAAACGCAGCCGCATGTGGAGGCGACAGCCCCTTTTGTGGCGGCGCAAGGCCTCATTGCGCGGGGCGACACCATGCGTGGCGTGATTTTGCGCGGAATTGACCCCGAGGCGGAAGCCGCAGTCACGCCCTTGGTGAAAGAGCTGTCGCCTGCGCTGCGGGAACGCCTTCAGGCTGGTGAGTTCGGCGTGATCTTGGGCGGCAGCCTCGCGCGGAGCTTGGGCGTTACCACCGGTGAGCGCGTTACTTTGATGGTTCCCAGCGGCCAGATGACGCCAGCGGGCGTCGTGCCGCGGGTCAAGCAGATGGTTGTGTTGGGTTTGTTTGATTCGGGTCATTACGAATTCGATGCTGGCTACGCCTATCTCAACATCGTGGACGCGCAGCGCCTGTTTCGACTAACCGGGCCCACCGGTATCCGCTTGCGACTGGATGACTACAACCGTGCGCGGGGGGTGGCGGTCTCGGTCTCCAGCGCGCTGGGTCCCAATTATTGGGTGAGTGACTGGACGCGGCAGAACCGCAACTGGTTTGCCGCCGTGCAAGTGGAAAAGCGTTTGATGGCGATTATTCTGACCTTGATCGTCGCCGTGGCCGCCTTCAACCTGGTCAGCACGTTGGTGATGACCGTGACAGACAAGCGAGCAGATATTGCGATTTTGCGCACCCTCGGTGCATCGCCGGGGAGCATCATGGGTATTTTTGTGGTGCAAGGGGCGACCGTGGGCGTGCTGGGGACATTCGGTGGTTTGGGACTGGGTTTGTTGGTCGCGTTCAACATTGACGTGATCGTGCCATTCATCGAAAACCTCATGGGTGCCCGTTTCCTGCCTCAAGACATCTACCTCATTAGCCAGATGCCCAGCGATCCGCAATGGGGCGACATTTTTCCGATCACGGTGATTGCATTGGTCTTGTCATTTGTCGCGACCATCTATCCGAGTTGGCGGGCGAGCCAAATCAATCCAGCGGAGGCCTTGCGCTATGAGTAAGGTATCCACGGTGGTTGAAGCACAGGGTTTGACCAAGCGATTCAGCGAAGGTCGACTGGATGTCACCGTGTTGAACGGGGTGAATCTAGCGGTCAACGCGGGCGAGACAGTGGCGATCGTGGGCGCTTCGGGTTCAGGCAAAAGTACGCTGCTACACCTTTTGGGCGGTCTCGATGCGCCCACCAGCGGCTCAGCCGCGCTTTGCGGCAAGCCTTGGGCGGGCCTGCGCAGCGGATTACAGAGTGAGTGGCGAAATCAACACCTTGGTTTCATCTATCAATTCCACCATCTGTTGCCTGAATTTTCTGCGGTTGATAACGTCGCCATGCCGTTGTGGGTTCGTCGCATGTCGGTCGAGCAAGCCCGCACGCAGGCGGCAGAGATGTTGGCGCAAGTGGGGTTGTCCGACCGTTTACATCACCGACCTGCAGAGCTCTCAGGCGGTGAGCGTCAACGGGTGGCTGTAGCTCGTGCGTTGGTCAGCAAGCCCGCTTGCGTGTTGGCAGATGAGCCTACAGGCAACCTCGACCGTGTCTCTGCCGATTTGGTCTTTGAGTTGATGCTGTCACTCGCCGCTGCGCAGCGCACGGCGCTCGTCATGGTGACACACGATTCAAGCCTCGCCGGTGCCTGCCAGCGCCAGTACCGTCTGACCAATGGGGTGTTACAGGACTTGGTCGCACCCGCCGAATGACCGATGTGGATTGATACCCATTGTCATTGGGATGCAGCTGAGTTTGGTGCGGTAGAGCAGGCAGCCGTCTCGCGCCGAGCTGCGCGCGAGCAGGGCGTCACTTGCTGCGTTGTGCCCGCCGTTGAGGTGGCCAATTTTGAGGCGGTTCGTGCTTGGGCGCACCAGCATGGCGATGTTTACGCCCTCGGTATTCACCCCTTGTTTGCCCAGGATGCGGGACCAGCCGATCTAGACCGATTGGATGACGCGCTCAGCCGTTGGCGCGACGACCCCCGTTTGGTCGCGGTGGGTGAGATTGGTTTGGATGGGTTTGTTCCTGCGTTGCAAACACCAACGGCACAAACGCATGGCGAGTGGCTATACCGAGCGCAATTGAAGTTAGCGCGGAAACACGGCTTACCGGTCATCCTGCACGTGCGCAAAAGTGCGGATCGTTTGTTAAAACATCTGCGTGAAGTTGGTGTTTCCGGCGGCATTGCGCACGCATTCAATGGCAGCCAGGTGCAAGCCGATGGCTTTTTAGACTTGAATTTTTGTCTTGGCTTTGGTGGCACAGTGACATTTGAAACTGCACGACGCATCCGCGCGCTTGCCAAAGCGGTACCACCAGACGGTTTTGTTTTGGAAACGGATGCCCCTGATATCCCACCAACCTGGCTCTATGTCACGGCGGAGCGCCGTGTTGCGGGCGAAGTGCCACCACCCAATTCGCCAGCCGAGTTACCTCGCATTGCGGCGGTCTTTGCGGGCTTACGCGCCATGTCTATCGAGGCGCTTGCGCTGCAAAACACGGCCAACGCGGCGAGGGTGTTACCCCGGCTGGGCCGGTACCTGTCGCTGCGGCAATAATGTGGGTTATGAGCCAATTTCCTTTTGCCAAAAAAGCCACGAAGCCGACGCAGCAGACCCTGCCACAGGTTAACTTCTCCGAGGATGGTGAGGTCCGTTACCTGCACTTGGGGTCGGAGTGGGTGCAGGGGTCGATGTGGTTGGATAAGCCCTATGAGATAGAACTCGACTACGTACGTCGCATGATGGCGTGGTTGCTTTTCGTGGACCTGTCAGATGTCCCTGATTTGCACGCGATGCAACTGGGGTTGGGGGCAGCGTCTTTGACTAAGTTTTGCCATAAAAAGCTGGGCACCCTGACAACGGCTATTGAGATAAACCCAGAGGTGGTTTCGGTGTGTCGCCATTGGTTCAAGCTGCCGCCGAATAGCGACAAGTTGAACGTGATTTTGGGCGATGCGCAAGCCGTTCTGAAGCAGCCTGAGTGGCGACACGCGGTTGACGCCCTGCAGGTTGACTTGTACGACCACGAGGCCGCGGGACCGGTACTTGATAGTGTGGATTTTTATGCGAGCTGTCGTGATGTGCTGTCCGATGACGGCATCATGACAGTGAATTTATTTGGTCGCCATGCCAGCTTTGATGTGTCGATGCAGAACATGGCGCAGATCTTTGGCGAGGATGCGATTTGGGCGTTTACGCCCACCCGTGAGGGTAACTGTGTGGTCCTGGCTCAAGCGCGCGCGCATCAACCAGAACGTCTGGCGTTGCTGGCGCAAGCGCAAGCCATCGAGGCGACGTATAAGTTACCCTGTGTGAAGTGGTTAAAAATGTTGAAGCCTTGGCGGGACGTCGGTCGCTTTGACAACATCAATGCAATCAAAACGAAATGAGGATGCCCATGAAGACGCACCCCCTTCGCCTGGCGTTACACAACGAAATCCACGCGCGACCGCCCGAACCCGTTGAAATCGGCACTGCGATCACCCACATTGTGATGTGGTTGAACCCTGAGGAGCGGGTAGATAGCTTGGCGCACTTTTCGACGTTGCTGAGCAACCACCACTTGTCGGGTCCACAAGCCGGGGTCACGCACTTGCGAGCGGATCTGGGTGCGTACAAATTGCGCTGGGAGATGCACACCGAGTTTGTCAGCTACACCTTCATGCGCGCGCTACCGCCGGTCGTGCCGAATACGACATCGGTGGCCAAAGCGATTGATGTCGTCGATACGGCGTGGTTATCAGCGATGCCCGGCGAGTGCCTGTGCCAAATGCATGTGACTGCGATTGCACAAGGCGATGATGTCCGGGCGGCACTCGTGCGTAACTCGCTACGCGAAGAGTCATTGGCGGGGTCTTTGGTCGGTATGGGCCAAGTGGTGGTCTACACAGACTTTGTCATCCAATCCGACGGCGCAACCCAAACGCTCTTACAAGTCGGTGACTTGTCCCCCCGGCGCTTGGGCCGTTTGGTTCAGCGGCTACTCGAAATTGAGACGTACCGAATGGCGGCCCTGTTGGGTTTACCTGAATCACGGCGGAGCATGGACTTGTTGACCCGTGGAGAGGCCGAGCTCGCATCACTCGCCACGGCGATCCGTACCGCGAAGTCGGAGGATGAGCCCGAACTACTCGATCGTCTCACTCGCTTGGCGGGCGAAGTGGAGGGGCACTACGCGGCGACGCATTCCCGATTTTCAGCCAGTGATGCGTACTTCCAACTGGTGCGTCGACGCATTGACGACATTGCCGAAGAGCGTTTGGGTAACTTGCAATCCATCAAAGACTTCATGCAGCGTCGTTTGACTCCAGCCATGAATACCTGTGAATGGTCGCAGCGGCGCCAGCAAAATCTCTCCCAGCGAGTTTCTCGCATGAGTAACTTACTGCGGACCCGGGTGGAAATTGAGCAGCAGGACAGTAACCGTGAGTTGCTCAGTGCCATGAACGAGCGGCAGGCTCTTCAACTTAAATTGCAATCGACTGTCGAGGGTTTGTCTGTTGCCGCGATCACCTATTACCTCACAGGTTTGTTGGGTTATTTGGCAAAGGGAGCGGTTGTTTTTGGCTGGCCGTTGAGCCCCGAGTTGACGATGGCGGCTGCGGTTCCTCTCGTCGCGCTGTCGGTCTGGTGGTTATTGAAGCGTGCGCACCGTGCGATCAAAAATGATTCAAATTAAGACCGAATCGAAT
>JBMTSM010000156.1:0-5011 GCA_049448275.1 Burkholderiaceae bacterium | reverse complement strand
AGCACCGACACCATTGCAAAGGGGACGAATCCAACGGCGTCACCCACCAAAATTAACCACTGCCCAACAGCCAATGCCACGAAGGTAACAACCAAATATATCGAGAAAATTTGTCCGCGCTTTTGTTTAGGTGCCAGGGTGTTAAGCCAGCTTTCAATCACGATATACAAACCGACCAAACAAGTACCTGCGATGAGTCGCAAGAATCCCCAAAACCACGGGTCAATCCACAGCGCGTGCAGGATCGGCATGGTTGAGGCGAGGCTTGCCATTGCGGCGAAGGCCCGGACATGCCCCACCCGCGAGACCAGCACGGGGCACACGAATACACCCAGCACATAGCCTGCGAAATAGGCCGAGGAAATCAAACCGGTGACTACGGTAGAGAAATCTGCCATGCCCGCACGCAGACCGATGACAGAGAACAGCAAGCTGACACCCACCACCAGCATGGCGACACCACTCAAGATGGCGAGTAAATGCCCGCGCAGGCCTGATTCGCCTGGAACGCCAGTGGTCATGATCAGCTAGCCCAGTCGATCAAGCCGGTTGTCGAGCTCAATAAGATGAAGAAGCCGAAGGCGACACGGTACCAAGCGAAGGGCATGAAGCTGTGACTGGAGATGTACCGCAGCAACCAGCGGATACACCACAGGGCACTGAAGAAGGCAACCACCGTCCCGACTGTGAACAGGGGCAGGTCAGACCAGGCCAACAGCGCTCGCTCTTTGTAAAGGCTGTAAACCCCCGCACCAATCAAGGTGGGAATCGCCAAATAAAAGGAAAAGTCAGTCGCGGCCCGGCGACTTAAACCAAACAGCATGCCACCGATGATGGTGGCGCCACTGCGGCTGGTACCCGGAATCATCGCGAGGCACTGCACCAAGCCCACCTTGAGGGCGTCTACAGGTGTCATTTCGTCGACCGTTTGGACACGCACCGCCGTTTTCTGACGTCGCTCGGCCCACCAAATAATGGCACCACCAACGATCAAGGCGACCGCCACCACGTTGGCATTGAACAGGTGCTCTTTGATGGCCTTTCCGAAAGCCAGTCCAAGAATCACCGCTGGGAAAAATGCAATCAAAACATTGCGTGTGAACCGCTGCGCACGGACCTCACTGGTCAGCCCTCGCAAGGTATCGTAAATACGCTGCCAGTAGACCAAGATCACGGCGAAAATCGCGCCTGTCTGAATCGCAATGTCGAATACCTTGGCTTTTTCATCGTGAAAACCAATCAGTGAACCGGTCACGATCAGGTGCCCTGTCGACGAGATCGGAAGGAACTCGGTGAGGCCTTCAACGAGTCCCATGACAACAGCTTGCAGGAAGAGGGTGATATCCACAAAAGACTTTCTACCCCCGACATAGAGGTACAACCGCGGGCTAAACGGTGGCCAGCGCGAGAGATCATTTTACGAGACAAAGCGGCGGCCTCAAAAAATGGGGGCTGGCTTTCATACAATGTCGGGGTGGTGCGCGTATCGCTGCGCATCCCCGATTGACCTCAACCGATTGCCGCTCGTGACCCAAGCCGATAAAACCGACGCTGATACCAGCAAGCCCAGTAATTTTTTGCGCCAAATCATTGAAGCTGATTTGGCCAAGGGTACCTACGCGCAACGGCGCTGGAGCGGCTCACCTGCTGATTTCGAAACGCATCAAAAAGGCACGCCAGATCCCGCCAAAATCCGTACCCGCTTTCCGCCTGAGCCCAACGGATACCTGCACATCGGACACGCCAAAAGCATTTGCTTGAACTTTGGTCTGGCGCAAGATTACGGCGGTGTTTGCCACTTGCGTTTCGACGACACCAATCCAGAGAAAGAAGATCAGCGCTACGTCGACGCCATCATCGATACGGTGCAATGGCTGGGCTTCGATTGGCAACACAACGGAACAGCCCACCGTTACCAAGCCAGCGACTACTTTGACTTCATGTACCGCTGTGCCGAGTACCTCATTCAACAGAACTTGGCCTATGTAGACGAGCAGTCTGCTGAGGACATGCGTGTCAATCGCGGCGATTTCAATACGCCCGGTAAAGACAGTCCTTACCGGGCGCGTACCGTCGAGGAAAATCTCAGCCGCTTCCAGGCCATGCGCGCAGGCGAACTGCCCGATGGCGCTGCCGTGCTACGGGCCAAGATTGACATGGCGAGTCCCAATATCAACCTGCGCGATCCGGCGATCTACCGGATTCGCCACGCAACGCATCACCACACGGGTGACACCTGGTGCATCTATCCGATGTATACCTTTGCGCACCCCATCGAGGATGCGCTTGAAAACATCACACACAGTATTTGCACGTTGGAATTCGAGGATCAACGCCCGTTCTACGACTGGTTGTTGGCCAAACTCGCAGCGGGTGGATTGATCAATACGCCTGCGCCCAAGCAATACGAGTTTGCACGCCTCAACCTCACCTACGTCGTAACCAGTAAGCGCAAGCTGGCTCAACTGGTCAACGAAAACCACGTCGACGGTTGGGATGACCCCCGCATGCCCACCATCGTGGGCTTACGCCGCCGAGGCTACACCCCTGAGGCCATGCGACTTTTCGCCGAGCGCATTGGGGTGACGAAGTCAGACTCATGGATTGACTACAGCACCCTAGAGGGTTGCTTGCGTGACACGCTGGATGCCGAAGCGGCTCGCGCGATGGCGGTACTGGACCCCATCAAACTGCACATTGAAAATTGGGATGAAGTGATGGGTGCCGGCCACCTTGAGTCCTGTAGCGCCCCTGTTCACCCCCATCACCCCGAGCGCGGCGAGCGGCATTTTCAGTTTGGTGCCGACCTGTACATCGAACGTGCGGACTACGAGGAGAATCCTCCAAAGGGTTACTTCCGCATGTTCCCGGGTAACAACGTGCGCCTTAAATACGGCTACGTGGTGACCTGTGTCGGTGCGCAACGCGACGCGCAGGGGCAGATCACACAAGTCAATGCCCGCTTGATCCCGGATACCAAGAGCGGCACCCCCGGTGCGTCAAGCGTCAAGGTGAAAGGGGTGATCACGTGGGTCGGCGCCAGTGATGGTGTTCGGGCACCGGTGCGTTTGTACGACCGCCTGTTTAAAGAGGCTCAGCCTGACGGTGGCGGTAAAGATTTCATCGCAGCCCTCAACACCAACAGCTTGCAAGTGGTCGAGGCCATGTTGGAACCCAGCCTTGCGCAAGCTGCACCGGGCACCAACTTTCAGTTTGAACGCATTGGCTACTTCGTGGCTGACCGCGAGTCCCACCAAGTCGGTCAACCCGTTTTTAATCGCAGCGTGGGCCTCAAAGACAGTTGGGCACCGGGCGCATGAGCGCTGCGGGCGTTCCGCTAATTGTCTTTGAAAACCGGGATCTGGTGGTCATCGATAAACCCAGCGGCCTCCTTTCGGTACCCGGGCGTGGCGAGGACAAGCAGGACTGCGCCCTCACGCGCATTCAAACCATTGTCCCCAGCGCCTTGGTGGTCCATCGATTGGACATGGCGACATCTGGGCTGTTGGTGTTTGCCAAAGGCGCCCGTATGCAGCGCGCATTGAGCCAAGCGTTTCAAAACCGCGAGACGACCAAGTACTACCGCGCCGCCGTCATTGGACAACCGACCTTTGCATCCAACGACTGGCAGACCATCGAGGCACCGTTGATTGTGGATTGGCCCAATCGACCGAAATCAAAGGTCTGCTTTGACACTGGTAAAGCCAGTACCACCCATTGGCGGGTGTCTGCCACCGCGCTCGCACCGCAAGGCAGCTTGGCTGATTGGCGACCCGGCACCGAGTCGCCCATGACCGCTGTCGACCTGCACCCCATTACCGGACGCTCCCACCAATTGCGGGTTCATTTGGCATCTGTGGGTTTTCCAATCGCAGGGGATGCCCTATACGGCCCGACGGACAACGCCACACGTGCGCCACGCCTGCTGTTGCACGCCACCCAACTGGCACTCACCTGCCCGCGAACGGGGGAGCGACTCGAATGGGATTGCCCCGCCCCCTTTTGATGTCGCGTTGCAGACGCCTTTGTCAGGGAGTCAACAGCTAACGGCGCCATACTAGATACCAACTTGTATTTTTTAGGAGTGACTATGAGCCGCGAAGTTTATGTTGTCAGCGCCGTGCGAACTGCCATTGGTACGTTTGGTGGCGCCCTCAAAGACGTCCCACCCACACAGCTGGGCGCACAGGTGGTCAAAGACTCGATTGCCCGTGCGGGCGTCGATGCTGCCAGCGTGGGGCACGTGGTCTTTGGACATGTGGTGAACACTGAGCCCCGTGACATGTACCTCTCACGGGTGGCCGCCATCGATGGCGGTTGCGCGCAAAGCACCCCCGCTTTCAACGTGAATCGACTGTGCGGGTCCGGGCTACAGGCCATTGTCTCCGCCAGCCAAGCTATTTTGCTGGGTGACACCGATGTCGCCATCGGTGCCGGCGCGGAGAACATGAGCCGCGCACCCTACGCCAGCTTGGCGACGCGCTTTGGCTCGCGAATGGGCGACACCAAACTCATCGACATGATGGTGGGGGCGCTACACGACCCGTTTGAAACCATTCACATGGGGGTTACCGCCGAGAACATCGCCGAACGCTGGGCCATCAGCCGAGAAACCCAGGATGCCTTGGCCGTCGAAAGCCATCGCCGTGCTGAGGCCGCAACCAAAGCAGGCTACTTTAAAGACCAAATCGTGCCGGTGATGCTCAAAACCCGTAAGGGCGACGTCGCGTTTGACACGGACGAGCACTTCCGCAGCAATTGCCAAATGGAGGACATGGCAAAACTCAAGCCGGTGTTCAAGAAAGAAGGCGGTACCGTCACGGCTGGTAACGCCTCGGGCATCAATGACGCGGCGGCTGCCGTCGTGCTCATGTCCGGCGAGGCGGTCAAGGCACAAGGCGCCAAGCCGCTGGCACGCTTGGTCGCCTACGCCCATGCCGGTGTTGACCCCCGTTACATGGGCATTGGCCCTGTTCCTGCAACCCAAATGGCATTGGCAAAAGCAGGGCTG
>JBMTSM010000155.1:0-5025 GCA_049448275.1 Burkholderiaceae bacterium | reverse complement strand
TTCTTCGCAATGAATGGTTTGAAGCACTTCTTTGAGCGCGGCATTCATAAATAGTAAGCCTTTCAAGTCAAAAACATTTTTTACTTTAAGGCGGATTAGACCAGTTATCGCGCTCCCATGTCACCAAGGTGGCAATTTTTGTCATGAACAGGGGTTAACCCGAGATACCAAGTTGTGGCAAGGGGCTAGTATCGGTTCACCGCGCTTATGCGTCGGTCTGCATATCGTTGTTGAAAATCAAACCTGGAGTTTGTCCCATGAAACCTACCGCCTCTCGCCGCACATTTTTCGGTGCTTTGGGCGCGGCCGCCTCGCTTGCCGCGGTTGCCGTTGCGAGAAAGCCTTTGGCCCCCGCCACACCCGCCCCCATCGCCAGCGCGACGCCTGCCGCCAAAGACGGCTATCAACTATCCGAGCACGTCAAACGCTATTACCGCTCAACCGTGGCCTGATGGCCGTCATACAAAAACCTCATTTTTTTAAGGCGAACTCCCATGAGCATCGTTAAGAAATCCACACAAAGCACGCGCGCCGTCAGCGGTGGACACCTTGTCCATAGCCTGACTCGCGCCGTTTCGTCTCGCATGCCCACCCTTGACCGCCGCGCGTTTTTGCGCCGCTCAGGTATTGGCGTGGGTGCGGGTTTAGCCGCCAGCCAACTGAGCTTGGTTCGTCCCGCCATGGCTGCGGAAGGCGCTGGCAAAACCGACGGCAAGGGCAAAGTCGAAGTCAAGCGTACGGTTTGCAGCCACTGCTCCGTTGGCTGTGCGATTGACGCCGTCGTTGAAAACGGCGTCTGGACCCGTCACGAACCCGTCTTTGATTCACCCATCAACTTGGGTGCGCACTGCGCGAAAGGCGCGGCCATCCGTGAGCACGGTCACGGTGACCACCGCTTGCGCTACCCCATGAAGCTGGTGAACGGTAAGTACACCCGTGTGTCATGGGACGAGGCGCTGACACAGATCACCGACCGCATGAAAGAGATCCAGAAGACCAGCGGTCCTGACTCCATGTTTGTGATCGGCTCCTCAAAAAGCAACAACGAGCAAGGCTACCTGTTGCGCAAGATGATGGCCTTCTTGGGCACCAACAACTGTGACCACCAAGCACGTATCTGCCACTCCACCACAGTGGCTGGCGTGGCAAACACCTGGGGCTACGGCGCGATGACCAACAGCTATAACGACATGCGTAACAGCAAGTCTGCGTTGTACATCGGCTCCAACGCCGCGGAAGCACACCCTGTCTCGTTATTGCACATGCTGGCTGCGAAAGAAGCCGGCTGCAAGATGATCGTGGTCGACCCCCGTTACACCCGTACCGCAGCCAAGGCGGACCAATTCGTTCGTCTGCGCTCAGGCACCGACGTCGCGTTCTTGTTTGGTTTGGTCTACCACATCTTCAAAAATGGCTGGGAAGACAAGCGCTACATCGATGACCGCGTCTGGGGCATGAACAAGGTCAAAGACGAAATCATGAAGCAGTGGAATCCCAAGAACGTCGAAGAGGTGACGGGCATTCCTGAGGCTGAAATGTACAAAGCAGCCCACACGATGGCGCACAACCGTCCCGGCACGATTGTGTGGTGCATGGGTCAGACCCAGCACACCATTGGTAACAACATGACCCGCGCGTCTTGCATCTTGCAATTGGCATTGGGTAACGTCGGTAAAGAAGGCGGCGGCGCCAACATTTTCCGCGGCCACGACAATGTGCAAGGTGTCACCGACTTGGGCCCCAACCCCGATTCGTTGCCCGGCTACTATGGTCTGGCCGAAGGCTCTTGGAAGCACTTCTGCCGCGTCTGGAATGTTGACTTCGACAGCATGAAGGCGCGTTTTGCCGACAAGATGATGGAAGCTAAAGGCACTACCGTCTCACGTTGGGTTGACGCCGTGCTCGAAAACAAAGAGAACATGGCGCAAGCCAACCCCGTAAAGGGCTTGTTCTTCTGGGGCCATGCACCCAACTCACAGACCCGTGGTTTGGACATGAAGCGTGCGATGGACGCGTTGGATTTGTTGGTCGTCGTCGATCCCTATCCCACGGCAACCGCCGCGATGGCCGCTATGCAAACCGAAGGCAAGGTTAACCCCAACCGCGCGGTTTACCTCCTGCCCGCGTCCACGCAGTTTGAGTGCTCAGGCTCAGTAACCGCCTCAAACCGTTCTGTGCAGTGGCGCGAGAAAGTCATCGACCCCTTGTTCGAGTCATTGCCTGACCACGTGATCATGCAAGCCTTGGCCGACAAATTGGGCTTCGGTGATGAGATGTCCAAGAACTACAAGATGCTTGAGACCAAGTTTGCTGGTAAGACTTGGCGCGAGCCGCAAATCGAATCCATCTTGGATGAGATCAACAAAGGCTTGTGGACCATCGGTTACACGGGCCAGAGCCCTGACCGTCTCAAGGCACACATGCGTAACATGCACCTGTTCGATGTTCGCACGCTGCGCGCAACGGCAGGCACAGACAAAGAAACAGGCTACGACATCACCGGCGACTACTTCGGTTTGCCATGGCCGTGCTGGGGTAACCCAAGCCTCAAACACCCTGGTTCACCGAACCTGTATCAGCCGAGTCGCCACGTCATGGACGGTGGCAGCCCTTTCCGCGCCCGTTTCGGCGTCGAGAAGGACGGCGAAAGCTTGCTGGCAGCCGATGGGTCAAGCACACCGGGTGCCGACATCCAAATGGGCTACCCCGAGTTTGACCACACCATTCTCAAGAAATTGGGTTGGTGGGATGAGCTAACGGCTGCTGAGAAAGAGGCCGCGGAAGGCAAGAACTGGAAGACTGACCTGTCAGGCGGTATGGTGCGAGTCATCATGAAGAACCACGGGTGCCACCCGTACGGCAACGCCCGTGCGCGCACCATCGTCTGGAACTTCCCCGACCCCATCCCCGTCCACCGCGAACCGCTGTACGGCAACCGTCCAGACTTGATCGCCAAGTACCCCACATACGACGACTTCAAGACTCACTGGCGTCTGCCTACCTTGTACAAGTCTGTGCAGGATAAGAACGTGGCGGATGGTATGGCCAAGGAGTTCCCATTGGTCATGACATCAGGTCGATTGGTCGAGTACGAAGGTGGCGGCGAGGAAACTCGCTCCAACAAGTGGCTGGCTGAATTGCAGCAAGAAAACTTTGTCGAGATTCACCCCTCAGCAGCAGCCGCACGCGGACTGCGTAACGGTGAAACGGTGTGGCTCACTACACCAACTGGCGCAAAGCTGAAGCTGCAAACCATGGTGACCAATCGCGTGCCGAAAGACACGGTGTTTGTCCCGTTCCACTTCTCAGGCTGGTGGCAGGGCAAGGACATGGTGGATTCGTACCCAGAAGGTACGGCACCTATCGTCCGCGGTGAGGCAATCAACACCGCAACCACCTACGGTTACGACTCGGTCACGATGATGCAAGAGACCAAGACGACCGTTTGTCAGGTCATGAAAGCTTAAGATCAGGAGCACCTAGTAATGGCACAAATGAAATTCATCTGCGATACCGAACGGTGTATCGAATGCAACGGTTGCGTCACCGCCTGTAAGGCTGAGCACGACGTGCCATGGGGCGTTAACCGACGCCGCGTGGTGACCATCAACGACGGTGAGGTGGGCGCAGAAAAGTCCATCTCAGTTGCCTGCATGCACTGTGCTGACGCGCCGTGTATGGCGGTTTGCCCGGTTCAGTGTTTCTACAAAACAGACGAAGGTGTGGTCTTGCACGACAAAGACGTCTGTATTGGCTGTGGCTACTGCTCCTACGCTTGCCCATTTGGCGCACCTCAGTTCCCTCAGTCCTCCACCTTCGGGATGCGCGGCAAGATGGACAAGTGCACCTTCTGCGCCGGCGGCCCAGAGGAGAATGGCTCACAAGCGGAATACGAGAAGTACGGTCGTAACCGCCTGTCAGAAGGCAAGTTGCCTGCTTGCGCTGAAATGTGCTCAACCAAAGCGCTCTTGGGCGGCGACGGTGATGTCATCTCAGATATCTTCCGTAACCGCGTGACGATGCGTCAGGCGAACGGTAAAGAGGCCGGCGCAAACTTGTTTGGTTGGGGCACTGCCTACGGCGGCAAGCCAGCTGCGTAATACAAAGGAGCCGATTATGAAACTTATCACATTGGCAATCGCAACCGCGGCGCTCGCGCTGGCAGGTTGCTCGCAGCAAGCAACTGGTGCAAAGCCCGACCAAAAGTCAGCCGAAACCGCCAACAACAACTACGTGGCCAACGGCGACAGCTGGAAGTCAGGTGACAAGGCAAGCTGGGACAAAGCGCTCAAGCAACGTGCTGAGGGCCAAAACGATTATGTGAGGTCTAAATCACTATGACGGCAGCAACCATGACCGCATGGGTGCGCGCGGTTTTGCTCAGTGTCTTGCTAGGTGTGGGGGCTTTTGGCGCCCATGCCGCAGACAATGATGCAGCAGCGCAAGTGGCGCGGGAAGCCACGCAACCCAGTAACAACGCGCCCGTGTGGCGTGCTGTCAACAAGCCCACAGAACACACCAGCACGATCAAATCTCCCGAAGCGGGCGTTTTGATTCAAGCTGGCGGCCACGAATGGAGCCTCTTCCGTAACGGTGTCATTACCGTCTATGGTGGCTGGTTGCTTTCACTGGCATTGGCGGGTGTGGCACTGTTCTTTGCGGCGCGAGGGCCTATCAAGCTGAAGGAAGCTCGCTCAGGCAAGTTGGTGAAGCGTTTTACCTTGGTTGAACGTTATTCCCACTGGGCTGTAGCGGTCACCTTCATTGCTTTGGCAATCACGGGTGTCTTCATCATGTGGGGACGCTACTTCTTGCTGCCAATCATTGGTGGGAATTTGTACGGACCTTTACTGTTCGCATTCAAGAACATACATAACTTGGTGGGTCCCTTGTTCACGATCTCTTTGATCGTGATGTTTGTGGTGTACGCTCGGGATAACATGCCCAATGGTGACGATATCAAGTGGCTTTTGAGCTTCGGCAAGCGTCCTGCACACCGCTTCAATGGGGGCGAGAAACTGTGGT
>JBMTSM010000154.1:0-5043 GCA_049448275.1 Burkholderiaceae bacterium | reverse complement strand
CTCCATGATGCCGACCCCTTCTGCGCACAGCCATGCGATACCCATGGCTTCTGCGGCGGCTCCGGCAGTCAGACCATCGGCTGTTACCAATAGGGCTGGTGTGTCTTTGAGATACAGGTCGACTGCGCGGCCCCCATCTTGGGTCGCATAGGGCTCTGCGCGCATACCTGCTGCACCGTTGGCGACCAGGTACAAAGCCAATTGGCCATTGCGCATTGCGCTGACCAAGTAGGCATTGGCATCAGCGCCACCGAGCACCACATGCTTATTTCCAGTGAGCTGGTCGTTGTTGGCATGCGTTTCGCAAACCTGCCACCGGTAACGTCCGGCACGTTCGTTCAGTGCAACGGCGATGCGCTGCGTGCCACCAGCCAAACTCGGCAGCCAGTCGGACTTCAAAGCCTCCGAGCCGAAGGCTTGAATCAGAGCGCTGGCAATCCACGTTTGCGCGATCGGCTCGATAACAAGTCCAGCGCCCAGTTGCTCCATGACCACCATGGCCTCGACGGGGCCCTGGTCCATACCGTCATAGGTGTCGGACGTTAGCAGACCACATAACCCCAGCTCTGCGAGTGACTGATAAGCCTCCTCGGAAAAGCCGCCGCTGCGGCTAATTTCCAGACGACGCTCGAAAGGGTAGGCCTTTTCGACCCATCGGCCTACAGCGTCTGCGAGTTGAATTTGTTCTTCAGAAAAATTGAAATCCATTGTGTGGTCCGATCGGTTTAGGAGCCCAAGACGGTCTGAGCAACGATATTGCGTTGCACCTCGTTACTGCCGCCATAGATAGTTGTTTTACGCATGTTGAAGTACGTGCTCGCGAGCGGTGCATTGTGAACATTGCCGCCTGGAAAACCAGACAAGCCAGCCACTTGATCACCCTGCCAACCCGCTTCCATCGCGTCAAAAATGTAGGGTAGGGCGGATGGCCCAGCGGCGAGCATCATTAACTCGGCGTAGCGCTGCTGGATTTCACTGCCACGAATTTTCAGCAGGCCTGCGATATCCAAGCTGCTCTTACCGCTGGTTTGGGCGGATAGCACCCGCAGCACCATCATTTCTAAGGCAACGATTTCAACCTCGAGCTTCGCAATTTCATCGCGGAAGCGTACGTCCTCGTAGACCCCCTCAGTTTTGGCAATACGCTTGAGTCGTTCTAATTCTCGCTTTGCACGATTGACGTCAGCGATATTGGTGCGCTCGTGAGCCAGCAGGTATTTGGCGTAATCCCAGCCCTTGTTCTCCTCGCCAATCAGGTTCTCTGCGGGGACCTGAACGTTATCAAACCAAACCTCGTTGACTTCGCATTCGCCATCTAAAAGCCGGATGGGGCGGACCGTGACACCCGGTGAGCGCATGTCGATTAGCAAAAAACTGATGCCGGTTTGTGGTTTACCGCTGGTATCTGTTCTGACCAAGCAAAAGATCCAGTCACCATACTGTCCCAGTGTGGTCCACGTTTTCTGTCCATTGACGATGTAGTGATCGCCTTGGCGCTCGGCGCGGGTTTTGAGTGAAGCCAGATCTGAGCCCGAGCCTGGCTCACTGTAGCCTTGGCTCCACCACACATCACCGCTGGCGATCCCTGGGAGGAAACGCGCCTGTTGCGCTGCGTTACCAAATGTCATGATGACAGGGGCAACCATCACTGGCCCAAACGGAACAATGCGTGGTGCGCCCGCCAATGCACACTCTTCTTCAAACAAGTGCTTTTGTACCGCGCTCCAGCCCGGACCGCCGAATTGGGTCGGCCAGCTGTAACCCAGCCATCCCTTTGTACCTAAGATTTTTGCCCAACGCTGCATGTCTTCGCGGTGCAACCTTTGCGCGTTGTGAACTTTGGTTGAGATATCGCTCGGTAGGTGTGTGGTCACCCAATCGCGAATGGTTTCTCTGAAGGTTTGTTCCTCAGGCGTGAATGCTAAATCCATGTGATCTTCCAAAAAGTGATGAGGGGCAAGTACACTGCAGCTTCAAAGCGACTGGGTCGCAAAATATCAAGGTTAGCCGTTTTTTGACGTGTTGTCTGTCCCCATGACTGTTCTCCCCAAGCCCACACAGCGCATTGCCATTTTGATCTCCGGCGGTGGTTCGAACATGCGCGCGATCGTCGAGGCATTACACAAGCGTCGCTGGAACGATCGTTACGGTGCGGTGATCGCGGGTGTTGTGAGCAACCAAGCCTCCGCTGCTGGTTTGAAATGGGCGGAGGCGCAAGGCATCCCCACCCGCGTCTGCTCACACCGAGACTACGCGTCACGTGAAACTTTTGATGAGGCTCTCATACAAGCGGTGGATGGCCTGACTGACCAAGCACCACCCGATTGGGTTGTCTTGGCGGGCTTCATGCGGATCCTAACCCCCGCTTTTGTCGAGCATTACGATGGACGACTAGTTAACATTCACCCTAGCCTGTTGCCGGCGTTCCCGGGTCTGCACACCCACCAACGGGCGATCGAGATGGGGTGTCGATTTGCGGGGGCCACGGTGCACCGTGTCACTGCCGCATTGGATCATGGTGAGATTCTGGGGCAGGCAGTCGTGCCCGTGTTGGCCGATGACACTCCAGACGAGCTCGCAGCCCGCGTTTTGACCCAAGAACACCGCTTGTACCCGGACGTGCTGGAGCAATTGTTGCAGGTCCGATTACAAGCTTGATTGGAAAACCAGTCCCGCGTGCTCCCGCATGGTGTGGAACTTGATCTTCGGAAAGTTGGCTTCAACGGCGCGTAGCGTGGCGCTGTGGTCGACCAACAAAGTGGGTGCGTCTACCGCGTCCAGCGCAATGCGGTGGGCGTTGGCTTGGATGAACCTTTTCAACTCGACCTCGCCGCCATCCTCCGGCGCGCAAGTGACCCAACGTGCCACTGAATAACTGCTGTTCCCAATGCGCGCTTTGACGCCGTATTCTGTTTGTAGGCGGTGTGCAACCACCTCAAACTGAAGCTGCCCGACCGCGCCCAGCAGCAGCACGCTACCAGCAATTGGCCGAAAAACCTGAATCGCTCCCTCCTCACCCAGTTGGGTCAAGCCAGCCCGTAATTGCTTGGTTCGCAACGGGTCAGCCACCTCTACCGTGCGGATCATCTCGGGTGCGAAGAAGGGCAGCCCCGTAAATTGAAGCTCCTCACCTTCAGTGAGCGTATCGCCCAGTTGTAATACGCCGTGGTTGGGGATGCCGATGATGTCGCCACCATAGGCCTCTTCTAAAAGCTCTCGTCGCTGGCTCAAGAAGCTCACCACGGTATTTGGGCGTAGCTCTTTGCCCGAACGAACCACCTTGAGACGCATGCCGCGCTCAAAATGTCCGCTCACGACCCGCACGAACGCAATACGATCACGATGTGCCGGGTCCATATTGGCTTGAATTTTGAAAACCACACCACTGAATTTTTTCTCAGTCGGTTGGATCGTGCGCTGAATCGCTACACGGTCGGATGGTGGTGGGGCCAGGTCCACCAATGCATCCAGCACCTCGCGGACACCGAAGTTGTTGACGGCTGAACCGAAAAGCATGGGGGTTTGTTCACCGCGCAGGAATGCAGCGGCATCGAATGCGGGGCTCGCGCCATCGATCAACTCCAGTTCACCTTTGGCATCTTCAAATTCGGCGCCGAAACGTTTAATGGTCTCGGGGTTGTTGAGCCCTTGAAGCACTTCTTCTTCGCCACCCCGACGATCTTCACCCGCATCAAACACCCGCATTTGATCCGTACGACGGTCGTAAACACCATGGAAGGTCTTGCCCATACCGACGGGCCAAGTGAAGGGAATGACGGTCATGCCGAGTTCACGTTCGACCTCATCCATCACATCCAGCGGCGCCTGTACTTCGCGGTCCATCTTGTTGACAAACGTCAGGATGGGGGTGTTCCGAGCCCGGCAGACCTGCAACAGACGGCGGGTTTGTGGCTCTACGCCGTTGGCGGCATCAATCACCATGAGTGCCGCATCAACCGCAGTCAAGACGCGGTAGGTATCCTCAGAAAAATCTTGGTGGCCGGGGGTGTCCAGCAAATTAATGACGCAATCGCGGTATTCCATTTGCATGACTGAACTCGCAACAGAAATACCGCGTTGCTTTTCTATCTCCATCCAGTCGCTGGTGGCATGACGCGCTGCTTTCCGCGCTTTGACGCTGCCCGCGATGTTGATCGCACCAGAGAAAAGCAACAGCTTCTCCGTGAGAGTGGTCTTACCTGCGTCAGGGTGGGAGATGATCGCAAAGGTGCGACGACGACGGACTTGTTGAGCGATTTCGGACATAACCGCCGATTATCTAACATGGGACAATACAAGCATGCACCCAAACGCTCTAATTGATCACACCGCGCAGCTTTTGACACGCGTTCTCGCCTTTAACCATCCTGCAGACGGCGTGGTTGCTCGGTATTTTCGAGAAAACAAAAATCTGGGTCCACGCGAGCGACACACAATCTCTGAAACTGTGTACGCCGTGCTGCGATTCAAGACACGCTTCGAGCTGTTGGCACGTTCAGGACCTGGTGGACGTGAACGGAAACTGGCCATTCTTGGTTTCAGTGGTCCCGCCGATTTCCTGGCCGGTGCATTAAAGCCACAGGAGGCCGATTGGTTAGCAGAGTGCGAGCGGGCGGGGGAGGCCACCATGATGGACATGCACCGCCACAATCTACCCCAGTGGATGGTGCCGCACCTAAAAGCGCAAGTGGGGGATGGATTTGAGGCATTGGCTGCGACCTTGAACACCCCGGCACCGCTTGACATTCGGGTCAATACATTCAAGGCCAAGCGTGATGGGGTGCGCAAGGCACTCAAATCACAAGGCATTGCGGCCGACAACACCCCGCTATCCCCCTGGGGCCTGCGATTGACGAACAATCCGTCGCTGAGCCGTCTGCCTGAATATGAGCAGGGTGCTTTTGAGGTTCAAGATGAAGGGTCTCAATTGTTGGCGTTGATACTCGGTGCCAAACGGGGTGAGATGGTGGCAGATTTCTGTGCGGGTGCGGGCGGTAAGACGCTGGCGATTGGCGCCATGATGCGTTCAACCGGGCGCTTGTA
>JBMTSM010000153.1:0-5058 GCA_049448275.1 Burkholderiaceae bacterium | reverse complement strand
TGTTGCTTGAAGTCTTGGCTAAAAACGGTCAAGCGATGTCACTGAAAGAAATCAGTGAAGCGGCAGAATTGCACCCCTCCACCACCCACCGTATCCTGAACGACCTGACCATCGGACGCTTTGTCGAGCGCCCCGAAGCAGGCACCTACCGGCTCGGAATGCGACTTTTGGAGCTTGGCACACTCGTCAAAGACCGCTTGAACGTCAGAGACTTGGCACTTGGACCGATGCGCGAATTGCACCGCCTCATCCAGCAACCGGTCAACCTGAGTGTTCGTCAGGGTGACGAGATTATCTACATTGAGCGCGCTTATAGCGAGCGCAGTGGTATGCAGGTGGTTCGTGCAATCGGAGGACGTGCCCCATTGCACCTGACGTCCGTTGGTAAGTTATTTTTGGCCAGCGACGACATCGCTCGAATCCGAGCCTATGCCACGCGTACAGGCCTGCCAAGCCAAACGCGTAACAGCCTAACGCAACTTCATCAACTGGAACGAGAGTTGCAGGAGGCGCAAAAGTCGGGGGTGGCGCGTGACAACGAAGAGCTCGAGTTGGGCGTTCGTTGTATTGCTGCGGGCATACGCGATGACCAAGGAAAATTGGTAGCGGGCCTATCTATCTCAGCCCCCGCTAGCCGAATGGACGAGAGTTGGTTACCGAAGCTGCAATCAACCGCAAACGAAATTTCGAAGGCGCTTGGGTATCGGGGTTAAGCGGTCGAACTGCGCGGCTCGGAACGGCGTGTTAGCCGTGCTTGGGGGTTTGATTGGCTGCCTGCTTGGCCTTTTGCTCTTCAGACTCCAGCCACTTGCGAATACGCTTCGCATCAGCGAGACGGGTGTATTTCCCATTTGAATCCAGAAATACCATGATCAAATTACGTTGCGCGATGGACACTTGCATGACCAAGCAACGTCCCGCCTCGCGAATGTAGCCTGTTTTCTGAAGACCGATTTCCCAACTGTCGTTGCGAACCAAGCTGTTGCTGTTGCGGTACTCGAGGCGACGACGACCAGACAAGACCGAGTAGCTCTCAGCCGTTGACAACTCCCGCAACAAGGGACGTTCGTAGGCGACGTTGACCAATACTGCCAAGTCGCGCGCGCTCGATCGGTTCTTGCTAGACAGGCCGGTGGGGTCAACGTAAATGGTTTCGTGCATACCCAACAAAGCGGCTTTCGCATTCATGTTCGCCACAAACGCAGCCTCCCCGCCGGGGAATGTGCGGGCTAGCGCATGTGCCGCGCGGTTTTCACTGGACATTAATGCGAGGTGCAATGCCTCACCACGCGTGAGGGTGGTCCCCACCCGCAAGCGAGATGAACTTCCCTTAACGCGGTCGATATCTGCTGACGTGATCTTGATAGTCTCATCCAGGTCTAAAGCCGCATCATTGATGATCAACCCAGTCATCAACTTGGTGATTGACGCAATTGGCAGAACAGCGGCTTCATTCTTGCTAAACAAAACTTCGTTCGTGTCTTGGTCGACCACAAACGCAACGCTGGAGCCAAGACGCAATGGATCTGCAACTTTATTGAGGCCCTGTACCCGCGCGACCGAGACCGGAACGGCGGCACGCCGCCTGACGCTGGAGCGCTTTTTCGCTCGCTTATTGCTGGCCCTTACAACGCGCTTTTTACGAACCTCTTTACGAGCGGAAGCTTTAACTTTGGATTTAGCCGTGAACTTGGTGAGCGATGATTTACCGGATACGCCTTCCGCATAGGCCACACGCCCGCCCAAGCTCAACATGATGCCAATCAGCACACAAAGCGCGAACAGCAGTGAACGGGCGGAAAAAGATTTCATGCAAGCACAATCAGATAAGTTTCGTTACGGGTGTCAGTATAACGAAAAATTAGAAAATGCCAATAGTTTCAAGCATTTAGAATTTATATTTAAATTTTTTCTATCCTAAATATAGTTCCAAAAAATTACTTTACGGATGCAAATTTGGCTTATGAAATCAAATAAATAATACTTTAATAAGCATTTCAAAGAAAAAAGTGTGGCCGCCTGCGGGCCACACATAAAGAGAGAAACAAGCGATGGAGGGAGAGGGACTTAGCCTTGTGCAGCAACGCGATCTACGGTGCCGTAAAGCTTGCTCAAAGCACTGAGATAAGCCTTCGCTGAAGCGACGACGATATCAGGGTCCGCGCCGACACCGTTGACGACCCGCCCGGAGTGTTGCAAGCGAACCGTGACTTCCCCTTGGCTTTCAGTTGAGCCAGAGGTGATCGCATTGACGGAATACAGCATCATTTCTGCACCGCTTTGAACGTGAGTTTCAATCGCTTTCAAAGATGCATCGACCGGTCCGTTACCTGTTGCGGTGCCCTTCTTTTCAACACCCTGCGCCTGGAACACAACCGTTGCTTCAGGCTGCTCACCGGTCTCACTGTGCTGTGCCAAAGAGATCAAGCTGAACATATCTGCGCCCGCGGACATTCCCTCAGAGTTAACCAACGCCAAGATATCCTCATCAAAGATCTCGCTCTTGCGATCAGCCAATTCCTTGAATTTAGCGAATGCCGTGTTGACATCGGCCTCCGACTCCAAAGCGATACCCAACTCCTCGAGGCGTTGTTTGAACGCATTGCGGCCGCTCAGCTTCCCAAGCACAATTTTGTTTGCACTCCAGCCCACGTCTTCTGCACGCATGATTTCGTATGTGTCGCGCGCCTTCAAAACGCCATCCTGATGGATACCTGATGCGTGGGCAAATGCGTTTGCCCCAACGACTGCCTTGTTGGGCTGCACCACAAACCCCGTGGTTTGACTGACCATTCTCGATGCCGGCACGATCTGACTGATGTCGATGCCCAGCGCCAAGTTGAAGTAGTCTTTGCGAGTCCGCACAGCCATGACCACTTCTTCCAATGAGCAATTACCGGCGCGCTCGCCCAAACCATTGATGGTGCACTCCACTTGGCGCGCGCCACCGATCTGCACGCCGGCTAATGAGTTGGCAACGGCCATACCCAAATCGTTATGGCAGTGCACCGACCAAATGGCTTTGTCAGAATTGGGCACGCGTTCACGCAAGTTCTTAATGAAGTTGCCATACAACTCCGGTACAGCGTAGCCCACGGTGTCAGGAATGTTGATGGTCGTTGCACCCTCGTCAATCACAGCTTCGAGCACGCGGCAGAGAAAATCTGGGTCGCTGCGGTAGCCATCCTCAGGGCTGAATTCCACATCAGCGACGCGATTGCGCGCAAAGCGCACGGCCCGCTTCGCCTGCTCAAACACCTCATCAGGCGACATGCGCAATTTCATCTCCATGTGCAACGCGCTGGTAGCGATGAATGTATGGATTCGGGAGGCATTTGCGCCCGCCAGCGCATCGGCGGCACGGGTGATGTCGCGGTCATTGGCACGCGCCAATGAGCAAATAACGGAGTCCTTCACAGCATCTGCAATGGCCTTCACAGCTTCAAAATCACCGTTCGAGCTGGCTGCGAAACCCGCCTCGATCACATCGACCTTGAGCCGCTCCAATTGACGTGCGATCCGAAGCTTTTCATCGCGGGTCATGGAAGCCCCAGGGGACTGCTCGCCATCGCGAAGGGTGGTATCAAAAATTACAAGCTTGTCGGTCATGTCGCTCTCCGAAATAAAAACAGTGAATGCGCAGTGTGGATTCTCATTCAGCAGTACCAAAGAAAACGGCCCGCTGCGCTGGCAAACGGGCCGTTGTCTGGTTAAAGCGCGCGCGCTACCAACTCCGCCCGTGGGACGATAGGGATAGTAGGGCTAGCAGTGCTTTAGTCATACGCAAAAATGTACCACAAAACGCCAGGCGTCAATACGCGGCTTGTCGCATGGACATCTGCCAGTGTCTCAATCGTGCAACCCAGCCTCGTCTGGCTCCTCTGTTGAGGTGCTGATCAGGCTGGTCTGAATACCCTTGGCACGGCGCCAAATATACAACCCGTAACCCGAGAGTCCGTAGAGAATAAAGCCGCCGAATAAAACGGTGGGCGGGTGAATGTTTATGACCGCAATCCCGAGGGCGAGCAAAATCATGACGGCGAACGGCACGCTCTTTTTCATGCGGACATCTTTGAAACTGTAAAAGGGGACGTTTGTCACCATGGTAAGTCCCGCGTATAGCGTCAACCCAAAAGTGACCCAGGCCAGATACGGGGTTTCAAAACCGGTGTCAACCACAACCCAGATGAAACCAGCAACCAACGCCGCGGCCGCAGGTGATGGCAAACCTTGAAAATACCGTTTATCGACGACGGCTGTATTCACATTGAATCGAGCCAAACGCAGGGCTGCGCTGGAAACATAAACAAATGCGGCGATCCATCCCCAGCGCCCCAAGTCGCGCAGTACCCATTCATAGGCGATTAACGCTGGCGCGGCACCGAACGACACCATGTCACTCAGTGAGTCCATTTGCTCGCCAAATGCGCTTTGTGTGTTGGTCAGACGAGCCACACGGCCGTCAAGGCTGTCGAGTACCATGGCTGCGAAAATGCCAATTGTGGCCAAATCGAAACGGCCATTCATCGACATGACGATCGCGTAAAAGCCACCAAAAAGGGCCGCCAGCGTAATCAGGTTGGGCAACACGTAAATGCCCTTGTGTCGCGGCGTTGGCGTGTGATCCGGAGAAGCAGAGGTAGTCATAAGCTCTTTTTATTCAATGCCCTACAGTTTAGTTGAATCAAGCCCAAACACCAGCGAACCCCATCAGAAACGACAAAAGCCACCGAAGTGGCTTTTGTGCTGAGGCCCTGCGAGGGTTTAGTTACGGGTCTGATCGACCAGCTTGTTCTTGGCAATCCAAGGCATCATAGCGCGCAACTGTGCACCAACGACTTCGATCTGGTGATCAGCCGTGTTACGACGACGGGCAGTCATGCTTGGGTAGTTCAAGCGACCTTCTTGAATGAACATCTTGGCGTAATCACCGTCCTGAATACGCTTCAACGCGGCACGCATGGCTTTGCGAGACTCTTCATTGATCACCTCAGGACCTGTCACGTACTCACCAAACTCGGCGTTGTTGGAGATCGAGTAGTTCATGTTGGCGATACC
>JBMTSM010000152.1:0-5060 GCA_049448275.1 Burkholderiaceae bacterium | reverse complement strand
CGCTCGCGCGCACGGTTAGAAAAACTGGCCCATTTGGTGGCACTGCCAATTAGACCAATAAAGCGTAGATCACCCTGTCGCCGTTGGCGCATTAGGCACGCCAACAGCACATCCAAGTCCTCGGCATGACTGAAACTCATGATGAGAACGAATGCGCCAGGCTTGATGTCCACGACCGCATCTTGCACAGGACTGATGTTTTCGGTGATTACCGATGGCTCGATGTCCGAGGGAAATATTTCGTCGCGGCTGTCGACCCACATCAGATCGAAAGGCAAGGGGCGCAGCGCGCGCTCAATGGCTTGGCCCACATGACCGCCGCCAAACAACACCACGGGGTGGGTGCGTGGCGTCAATCGTTGAAACAACGACTGCACACTGGCAGCCGGCAAATCTGGCGGCAGATAGACAAACTCCAAATCCAACGCGCCGCCACAACACTGCCCGAGGGATGGCCCCAACTTGAAATGTCGTTTGGTCGGGCCTTGCGGTGGGTCGCTGAGTAACGCCCTTGCGTGGGCAATGGCTTCCCATTCGAGATGCCCACCACCGACCGTACCCATCACGGTCGTCGCGGTCACCCCCATCCATGCACCTTGTTCGCGCGGCACTGAGCCCTGCTGCTGCCCCACCGAGACGAGCAGTACCGGCTCGGTACCCACGCACGCACGCAAGCGGGCTAAGTCAGTATTCGCCAAACGAGTCCGAGCGCTTTGGCTTAAGCGCGCTTAATGGCTTCACACGCCATCAAAACCGCCTCAGGTGTTGCCGGCGCATCCATGCGGACCACCTTGCCCGGCGCCACAGCGCCGACCGCATCACGCAAAGAGAAGTAGGCCGACAGCGCCAGCATCAGAGGAGGCTCCCCGACCGCCTTGCTGCGGAAAGGTGTGGGTTTGACGTTTTGGTTTTCGAAGAATGACACCTTGAAATGCTCAGGCACATCACCGGCAACCGGGATTTTGTAGGTACTTGGACCATGGGTCAGCAGCTTGCCTTTTTTGTCCCAAATGATTTGCTCCATCGTCAGCCAACCCATACCCTGAACGTAGGCACCCTCAATTTGCCCCTTATCAATCGCAGGGTTGATGGACTGCCCCACGTCATGAACGATGTCGACCCCTTTGATCCACCACTCACCGGTGCGCGTGTCGATCTCGGTCTCGGTGACCGCCGCACCGTAGCAGTAGTAATAGAACGCCTTACCCTGCAACGTGGTGAAGTCATAGGCGATATCGGGCGTCATGTAGAAGCCACTTGAGCTCAAGCTCACACGATCCAGCCACGCTTGCTTGGCGAGGTCTTTCCAGGCCACAACTTTCTCGACGGACCCGTCGGAACACTTCACCTCACCATTGGCGATCACGACCAACTCAGGGGCACAGCCCAGCATGTTGGCAGCGACCTTGACCAAACGTTCACGCAAAGGGCCACACGCGTTATTCACCGCGGCACCATTGATGTCTGCACCGCTGGAGGCCGCCGTCGCTGAAGCATTGGGGACCTTCTGTGTATCGGTTGCCGTCACGCGGACTACCTTGACAGACGCGCCCAAGGCATCTGCGGCCACCTGTGCCATTTTGGTGTTCAAGCCCTGACCCATTTCAGTACCACCGTGGTTCACCACCACAGAGCCGTCCATGTAAATGTTTACCAGGGCGCCGCCTTGATTCAGCATGGTGGCTGTAAATGAGATACCAAACTTCAATGGCACCAGCGACAAACCACGCTTGCGATAACGGCTGTTGGCGTTGAAGTCCGCCACCGCTTGACGACGCGCGGTGTAAGCACTCTCTTGCAGAAGTTGATCGATCAGCTTGTCAGCCACAAAGTCTTCAATCTGTTGCCCATACTGAGTCGTCATGCTGGCCGCGTCACCGGACACCGCGGGATCGCGGTACAGGTTCTTCAGGCGAATCTCGATGGGATCCTTGCCCAGCGTCGTTGCGATCTCTTCAATCACGGTCTCGATACCGAACATGCCCTGTGGGCCACC
This sequence comes from Burkholderiaceae bacterium, assembly GCA_049448275.1. Classification (GTDB taxonomy): domain Bacteria; phylum Pseudomonadota; class Gammaproteobacteria; order Burkholderiales; family Burkholderiaceae_C; genus RS62. The sequence goes on along the minus strand of JBMTSM010000152.1, from coordinate 3,064 downwards.
GAAACCGCGGAACGCTGTCGCGCTTTGCGTATTCGTCTTACAGCGGTGGCTGATGATGTGCAGGTTAGGCAGGTAGTAGCAGTTATCGATGTGCAAAACCGCACGGTCATTCACCGGACCAGAAAAATCGCAGCTGTAACCACAACGAGATGCCAACTCGAAGTCGGCGGCAAGGATGTGCCCCTCTTCGTCAAAGCCCACGTCGTACTTGATGCGGAAATCATGGCGTTTGCCCGTGATCATCATGTCGTCATCGCGGTTCACGCGAAGCTTCACCGGACGCTTCAACTTATGCGCAGCCAATGCAGCACTTTGGGAAAAGATGCTGGCATTACCTTCCTTGCCACCGAAGGCACCACCCATGCGGCGGCATATCACCTCTACATCAGCCGTAGTCAAATTGAGCGCCGAGGCGGCTTCACGTTGGTTACCATCGGGGTGTTGCGTTGAGACATACAGGGTCAATTGGCCATCCTCGCGGGGTACCGCGTAGCTGATATGCCCTTCCAAATAGAACTGCTCTTGCTGACCGCACTCGGTCATGCCCGTGATTCGGCGTGGTGCGTTAGCCAGCGCCCCAGCAGGGTTACCACGCGTGATGCCTTTGGCTGGCATGACAAACTGCTGCGCCGCCATCGCATCCTCAATCGTCAGAATCGCGGGCAACTCTTTGACGTTGACCTTGGCTTGATGCGCTGCCTCACGTGCGTAGAGCATGTCACGCGCCACCACCACGGCAACGGGCTGCCCCAGGAACTGAACAGTCCCTTCAGCCAAAAAGGGATCGTCATGGATGATCGGGCCGCAGTTGTTCTCGCCAGGAATATCCTTGGCGGTGTAAACGGCGACGACGCCGTGCATTGCCAGCACGGCCTCACGGTCAATGCCTTCGCCAATCAGCTCACCATGCGCGACAGGTGATTTGATGATGGCGGCGTACAACGTACCCCGTTGCTCGGGAATATCGTCGGTGTAATCGGCCTCACCGGTGACGTGCAGGTGCGCGGATTCATGAATGAGCTCTTGCCCTTGATGACTGGCTTTTAGCAAACCTTTGATGTCGGTTGGTGCGTTCATGAGTTAAGCCTCCTGCGCTGCGCCCGCAGCTTCTTCAACAAATTGCATAACCAGGTTACGGGCAACCAATGAGCGGTAAGCCCAAGTTGCACGCAAGCCGTCACGCGCGGTAAAACTATCAGCAATGGCGGCGTCGATGGCATCCGCAGATACATCTACTGCGGTCTTTCCCTCGAGCAACGCCTCAATCTTGGGTGCGCGGCAAGGCGATGGTGCAAGGCCGTTATAGGCAACCTTCACACCCGACATGCGATCCCCGTTCAGTGTGAATGACACCGCGCAGCAAGTGGCAGAGATGTCCTGCTCAAAGCGCTTTGATATTTTGTGTGCCCGGAATACCTGGTTACTGCTTGGTTTAGGTAACACCACGGCTTCGACGAACTCGCTGGGCTGCAGTACGTTTTGTTTCATGCCGGTGTAGAAGTTTTCAAGCATCACACTGCGCGTTGCTTTACCCTTTCGCAAAGTCAAGCTGGCACCCAACGCCAACAAACAGGGCATCGTGTCACCGATAGGGGACCCATTAACGATATTGCCCGCCAACGTCGCAGTCGAGCGAATGGGCGGCGAACCAAAACGGCGAAGAACCTCTGCAAAGTCGGGATAAGCCTGCGCAATCAAGACTTCGACCGTTGCCAGAGAGACCGCCGCACCAATGGTCCACGCAGACGCATCTTCGGTGACTGTGGCTAAGGCTTTTACATTGCCGAGGTAGCAGATGTGCTTGGGCCGCGAGAACTGCTTGTTGACCTGCAATCCAATCTCGGTGCTGCCGGCCAGCAGTTGGGTTTCCGGAAATGTGGTCAGGTAGGCCGCAACCTCTTCGATGGTTGACGGCGATACAAACTCACTACCTTTACGCGTCCGCACCACTGGTTGAACAATGATGTCGCCATCAAGGCTGACGGTGGGGTGCTGCGGACGACGGATCTCTTTCAGCAGGGGCACATCCGCTTGATCGTCAACCTTGAGCGCGTCGGCGGGTTGGCTGCAAGCCTTCAAAGTTGCATCGATGATGGGAATGTAGCCCGTACAACGGCACAGATTACCGCTGAGCGCGTCGGCCACGTCTTTGCGATCGGGTGTAGGGTTGGTTTGGACCATGTTGGTCAGGCTCATGATGATGCCCGGTGTGCAAAAGCCGCACTGCGAACCGTGACACTCGACCATGGCGGCTTGCACGGGGTGCAGGGTGCCATCGGCCTTCTTCAAGCTCTCGACCGTTTTGACTGACTTGCCGTCTAAGGCGGGCAGTAACTGGATGCAACTGTTCACCGGCTTGTAATCGACAGCATCGCCGGTATCGTTCAATTCACCGACCATGATCACGCAAGCACCACAGTCGCCCTCGGCACAGCCCTCTTTGGTGCCGGTGCGTTGGAGGTCTTCGCGCAGGTAGTCGAGTACGGTGGTGGTTCGACGCACGCCTTGCGCTTCGACGATTTGACCGTCTAGGACAAATCGGACGGTGTTGGTAACTTGGGTCATTGATGGGTTCCGAGACGAGGTGAGATAGCGGGCAACACGCGGGCGAAGAGGCCGCGCTGCTTAAAAAAATGACTTGATATTTTAACTGTGGGATCGATAAACTGCATTAAAAAAAATATGCCGAAAAGTGCTTACCTTTCAGCACCGTTTACGTTCAAGCCACACCCAAAATGAATGCTTAAATCTACGCTTGGCGCCACCTACCCTTAGCGATTAGACTCGGCTGGTTTTACTTTGGTGTCTGGCCTTCATGCACATTCCTACCCCGTCCCAGCGCCAATCTAAGGCGTCCACAACTGCGCATTGGCGCGCTGGGCTTGGCGCTTGGGTGTTGCTGGCTGCGTTGCTCGCCGGCTGCCAGAGCGTGGTGCTGACGGAACCAGTCGCACCACCCGCTGAAGCACCGCCCCCACCCCCTCCAACGGCCCCGCCCCCCGAGCCAGAGATCACCCCGCCGGAACCACCGCCTGCGCCTCCGCCCCCGCCACCACCGGTTGAG
>JBMTSM010000151.1:0-5096 GCA_049448275.1 Burkholderiaceae bacterium | reverse complement strand
AGCCTTGGAAATCGAGGATCCTTACATTGCCGATTTACACACGCGCGTGCTGAGCCGCGTGAGTCAGGCCGATACGCCCCATAACCGCTGATAGCGGCCAGCGGGGTCGTGATCGCGCATTTGCTTGACGGGGTCGAAGCGCCGCCCCCCACGTGGGTCACTGCCCAGTCCGGCGATGTAGAGCCAGTTACCCGTGTTGCTGAAGCAATCTTCGTCGCACAGTTGGGATTCAAACCAAGCGGCACCCGCGCGCCAATCACCACCCAGATCGTTGAGCCAGTAACTGGCGACGATTTGGCGCATCCGATTGGATAAAAAGCCTGTGTTTGCCAGTTCACGCATCCCGGCATCGATCAGTGGTTGACCCGTTTCACCACGACACCAATCAGTCCATCGCGGGTTCTCAACACGGCGCGGCAGCGTCGCTTTGGCCAAGCCACGGGCGTGGAACAATTTCACGCCAAAGCGTTGGTGCAACCACCGAAAGTGTTCGCGCCAGATCAGTTCAAACCAAAGCCAGTAACTGCTTTTGGAGGCACCGTGTTTTACCTCGAACGCGTCTAACATTTCAACTACTCGGCGCGCCGAAAGCGTGCCCCATGCGAGATCAATACTGAGTTGGCTTGAGAAGTTGTGACCACTCAATTGGTTGCGTGTTTCGAAGTAGCGGTGAGGGTGTCCTGCCGCCAAATAGTCAGCCCAGTGACGCCGTGCACCCATTTCACCGGGCATGCGATCAGGTGCCATACTGCTGCTCGGGTGGTAGACCATGGGGGCAGCAACAGGTGGGTTGAATTCAAAGTTTGGCGGCGGTGGCGGGACCTGACGAACAGGCGCCAGTGGCTGCGCTGCCCGCAGACCAACTTTTTCAATGGCTTGGCGAAAGGCCGTGAATACCAGTGGTACATCGTCCACCGAGAATGGCAACATGTCGGCAGTGAACAAGCTGGATTGTGGGTATTGCTGAATCGACCAATTAGTTCCCACGCTGAGCGCCCTTACTTCGTCTGTTTCATAGGGTAATGGGATTGACTCACAGAAGATGTGGGTGACGTGCAGTCGCTCCGCCAATTGCCGTAGCGAGGTGATATCGGCGACCAGGTGCAGTTGCTGTCCCATCGCCTGCAGTTGCCGATGCATTGCGTTTTGTGTGCCGTGCGCCCAAGCCAGTGCTGTCGCGCCGCGGTCCAATTCGCCAACAACGGAATTGATTGTGCGTGGCGGGCTGACCGCTACCGGCAACAGGGGGCAACCCGCTTGTGTCGCCGTTGCGATGGCCGCCGTGAGGGCTGGGTTGTCATCGAGTCGGTAATCTCGCCTGAACCAGTAGATAACGCAAGGGCTGTTTGTCATGGGTCCTTTAATCCAACCAAGATGTTTGACGGCGTGAGGCGTGTTTTTCGATAACCGCCGCCTTACCAGCTCTTACCGCGGGGTCTTTGCGGCGGGCATACAGACGGTCCTTGGCGACGCGCGTGGCGACCTCTAAGTCGACCACGGGGTAGGGGATGTCCTGCCCCACAATCACGCCGCATGCCGCTTGAACACTGGGCGGCATGAGCCAGGGCTCAAACAGCCACGTATCAGGCACACGGCGCATCGCTGGTAGCCATTGACGCACAAAAAATCCGTCAGGGTCTTGATCTTGCGCTTGTTTGATCGGGTTGTAGACCCGCGTGGTGTTGATACCGGTGGTGCCCGACTGCATTTGTAACTGGCTCCAATGAATACCGGGCTCGTAGTCTAAAAACTGTTGTGCCAGCCACAGGCCCACAGGGCGCCAATGCAGCCACAACGGATAAGCCGCCACAGAGACGAGCATGGCCCGCATCCTGAAATTGAGCCACCCCGTCTCGTTCAACATGCGCACGCAAGCATCCACCAAAGGCCAGCCCGTACGCGCCTCTTTGAGCGCTTCGAACAAGCGCTGATCAAATTCGTGTTCACGTAACTCGTCATAGCCGCGGTGCATGTTGCGCCACTCAATCGCCGGCTCAGACTCAAGCTTTTGAATGAAGTGGCAGTGCCAGGCCAGCCGACTGGTAAACGCCTTCAAGCCCTTGCGGTGTGTGGCATCGATATCTGTATGCGCCATCGCAGCATGGGTGGTTTGCACCACCTCGCGCAAACTCACACAGCCCCAAGTAATGTAGGTCGAGAGCCGCGAGCACGCCTCTGGTGCGCGCAGCGGTGAGGAGATGCCGCCGCGGTATCGCTTCGAGCGCCGACCCAAGAAATCAACCAGCACGGCGCGGCCAGCAGTTTGACCACCGCGTTGGCGGACCGGTGGTTCCAGGGCGGGGAGGCCCAAGTCGTCTGCCGTAGGCAAAGGCGCCTGACTTTGATTCAAAGCGACCGATGTGACAGCAAGCGTATCCAGCGCCGGTACGAGCGGTTGCGCCATGTGGCTTTGCCATGCGCGCTGCCACTGGTTGCGATCACGCAGGCCACGCACCACACCGAACTGTGGGGTTTCATGCCATTGCACGCCGCAGGCTTGGCACCACTTTGCGACCGCTTTGTCTCGTCCATAGGTCCAGTCGTTGCCCGTTTCTTGGTGGCTGTGGAGCGCGGTAAATCCGGTTTCGGCATGTAAGTCCTGCAGCACGCGGGTTACATCACCGACCAAGATGTGCAGACGCACGCCATGCGCTCGCAGGGCCTTGTAAAGGTCCCGCAAGCTCTCCAGAACGAAGTGGAAATGTTGTCTTGCGCTATCCGGTTGTTGCCAGAGCGCGGGCTCTAAGACGTAGAAGCACAGAACAGGACCCCGTTGCGCCGCATTGAAAAGGGGCGCGTGATCGAGGGTGCGCAGGTCACGTTTAAACCAAACGGCCTGAACCCCTATCCCGCAGCCCACGGTCCCGGTCAGATCAACTAAAAACCCGCAACGCGATCAGCGCGATGCCTGGGAAGAACACCAGTAAGGTGATCCGAATGATGTCTGACGCCAAAAACGGCAAGATCGATTTGAAGATTTCTTTCATTTGCACGTTCTTGGCCATGGCGCTGATGATGAACACGTTCATACCAACGGGGGGCGTAATCAGACCAACCTCGACCACCATCAGGGCCAAGATCCCAAACCAAATGGCCTTGTCCTCGGTACCCATACCCCACAGGTCGATACCCATGATCATGGGGAAGAAGATCGGGATGGTCAGCAAAATCATGGACAAGCTGTCCATGATGCAACCCAGTACCAAGTAAATCAGGATGATGCACATCAGCACGGCCAATGGCGGCAGGCCTAAGCCGATCACCCAATTGGCCAGCTCTGTGTGCACCTGGGTCAGCGCCAAGAAGACGTTCATCACGTCAGCGCCCAGAAGAATCAGGAAGATCATGCCGGTTGCACCCGCGGCACCATACATGCATTCCAGGAAGCCGCGCCCCTTGAGTCCACCTGAGGTCCAAGCGACCAAGCCGGTCGCAAGTGTACCGATGGAGGCAGCTTCGGTGGGTGTGAAGATACCGCCGTAGATACCGCCAATCACGGTAATGAAGATCAAGATGACGGGCCAGGTCTCGGACAGTGCCTTGAGGCGCTGCGCAAAGGTGAACTTGGTACCTGCCGGTGCGTCTTTCGGGCTGACCCGTGCGACGATACCAATCACCACCATGTAGCCAACGGCCGCCAATATGCCCGGTACGAAGGCCGCCAAAAACATCTTGGCAATGTTTTGCTCGGTGATGATCGCGTAAATCACCAATGGGACTGAGGGCGGAATCAAGATGCCCAGCGTACCGCCCGCTGCAATCGCCGCGGCTGACAAGCGCTCGGAGTAGCCGTGCGCTTTCAATTCAGGCAAGGCGACCTGACCCATGGTGGCTGCGGTCGCCAGCGAGGAGCCGCAAATCGCACCAAAACCAGCGCAGGCCCCGACAGCGCCCATGGCCATGCCACCGCGCCAGTGCCCAATCATCGCATTACCGGCCTTAAATAAACTTTTAGACAACCCCCCGTGGGTAGCAAATTGACCCATCAGCAAAAACAGGGGCACCACTGAAAGGTCATAAACGGAGTAGCGCGCGTACGCGGCTCCCTTGAAGTAATTGAGCAGTGGGTCAATGCCCGCAACAACGGTGTAACCGATTGAGCCCGTCAAGAGCATCGCAATACCAATGTGGATGCGAAAGGCCAGCATCACCAACAGCAGGGCGAACATGAGTGCGCCCATTTCCATACCGCTTAGGCCCATCATGCGTAAATCCCCTTGATATCTTCGATGCAGGTGTAAAGCGCAACCAACCCCAAAAGGGCGAAGGAGGGCACCATGGGGACGTAACCCCACCACGTTGGGATGTTCAACATCAGTGAGGCATCCCAGCCGCCGATCAGTTCAGTCATGCCCAACGTGATGCGCCAAGTAAAGACAAATGCCACCACTGCTAACAAAGCCGCAGCAATGGCGTCAAGCGTCAGTGCGGTCTTGCGACTCACCTTGGCAGTGAAAAAGTCCACGATCACGTGGCCCCGTACCCATTGCGTGTAGGGCAGCGCAAGGCTGACGGCGATGCCGCTGGCGATCTCAACCAGCTCATAGTCGCCAACGAGCGCGCTGGCGAACAAGGAGCGCCCTGCGATACTGGCGAGCGACATGAGTGCCATGGCGACCAGCGTGATCCCTGAGCAGAAAGCGAAGATTTTGCACAGGGCACCCAACAGGCGACCCACAGGCCCCGTGGGGGTGGGGACGTCATCCGCCGCGTTCGAGAGATCAGCCAAGGGTGCCTCCAAAAAATATCAGTACACTCACGAAATTATAGACAGCCCGTTCGGAAGGGCTTTCTTGATGCCTAAAAAAAAGGCGGAGTCGCCTCCGCCTTTTGTTGCTGAAAGAGCGATTACTTTGTGAATTGCTTCACCAGATCACGCGCTGCTTGCAGCATTTCTTTACCGTTGAAGCCACGTTGGTTCATTTCGGCAACCCATGCGTCGTCCAACTTCTCAGTTGCTTTCTGAAGCTTGGCCATTTCAGACTTGGGCAAAGTTGTGATCGTGTGACCCGCGGTCGCTTGGAACACTTTCTTTGCTGGTACGTCAGCACCAGATTGCGTGCGACCCATGAACGCAGAGTACTCAAGGCCTGAGT
>JBMTSM010000150.1:0-5170 GCA_049448275.1 Burkholderiaceae bacterium | reverse complement strand
CGCACGCTCAAGCTGAACCCGTTACGTCTGCACCCGAGGCGCCTCCTATCAACGCGGCGTACACATCCGCCTTCGAGGGCTATGTTCCGTGGGGTGACACGGCCATCGCGCCATGGGCGACCTCAAATGCCACCGTTGATGCACGAGGCGGTTGGCGCGCTTACGCCAAAGAGGCCGCCGATGCGCGTCGCCGAGAACGTGCCCTGAAAGCCACGGAGGCGCAAAAATGAGCATGCATCAGTCCCGTCCCCTCAAGCGAGCTGCGGCAATCGCGGTGGCGTTGTTCTTAGCGGGTTGCGCCAGCGTGACGCCTACCCAGTCCATTCAAGCCGTCAATGGGGCGACCCAACCATTTGTCGGTGATGCAGTCGATTTGCGCACCACAGATGTCGTCCGCCAAGACGCGCGTACCCGCGTTGACGCCCTACTCGAAAAGCCTTTGTCTCAGGCGGATGCCGTGCGCGTCATGTTGCTGAACAGTCCAGCGTTTCAAACGCTGCTCGCGCAGGGTGTGGCAGATACGGCTGCTGCAGCGCAGGGGGGGCGTATTTTGAATCCCAGCATCAGCATCGAGCGCATGACCAGCGTCGCCGATGCCGAGCTCACACGTGTTTTGTCCTTTGGTCTGCTTGATCTTTTGACGTTACCCCAGCGACAGGAAATCGCGGCACACGCCGTCGATGCAAGCCAGCTGCAATTGGCTGCGGGTGTTGTGCGGGCTGTTGCGCAAGTCAAGCAAGCGTGGGTTGAGGCCGTTGCCGCAGCCGCAGCCGAGGACTATGCCGGGCAAGTCATGCGCAGTGCTAACGCCAGTGCGACCCTCGCAGCACGTATGCAGCGCACAGGCAACCTCACCGTGCTGGAGCGGAGCTCTCAACAGATGTATGCAGCAGATGCCGCAGTCAGCCTCGCGGCTACCCGGTACCAGCGCCAGCGTACGCGCGAGGCACTGATTCGACTGCTGGGGTTGCGCCCTGATCAGCAGGCGAGCTTCAAGCTGCCTAAGCGCTTACCAGCGCTGCCGAAGGCGCCTCGTGCCGTGAATGAGATCAATACCCAATTGGTCACCGCACGGCTCGATGTGAAATTATCAGCTCTGGCGCTGAAGCACGCCGCAAAAGCCCAAGGGTTGGGGGATATCACGAGTTTCACTGATATCGAATGGGGTATCCGCCAATCCAAAACGACTGACCGAGCCGATGGCGCAGTGAGTCGCTCCAGTGGCAACGAGATCAGCATCAAGTTACCGCTGTTTGACTGGGGAGACCTGCAACGCAGTCGTTTGGCATCGCAAACCTTGGCTGCCATCAATGCCTACGAGTCGGCTGTTTTAAATGCCAGTTCTGAGGTGCGTGAAGCCTATGGGGCTTATCGCACCACCTTCGATATCGCGAAGCACTACACCGAAGAAATTATTCCGTTGCGGCAACTCATGACGGAAGAAAACCAGTACCGCTACAACGGCATGATGATCGGGACTTTGGAGTTACTGGCCGATGCCCGTATGCAAGTCGGCGTGGTGCAAAGCGCGCTTAAAGCCAGCGAGCAGTTTTGGTTGGCCGAGGCCTCGCTGGCTGAAAGTCTCATCAGCAGCCCGTCAGGTGGAGTAGCCATCCAAGCGACTGGCGCTTCAACAGCCAATGCGGGAGGTCACTAATGATGACCTCCAAACAACCTACAAGTGAGTCTCAGCCCATGTTAGAAGCACGACGTCGATTTTTACAATTTGCTGGTATCAGTGGTGGCGCGGTTGCTGCCGCAGCCGTGTCGCCTGTTGCCATGGCTGCATTGCCGGAGTTGGTGACCCAACCATCCCCAGATTCCATGCCGCCGCTGGTGCCCTCGACAGGACGCGATTACAACCCCGTTTTGACGATCAACGGGTGGACACTACCGTGGCGCATGCGTGAGGGTGTGAAGGAGTTCCACCTCGTGGCGGAACCGGTAGTGCGTGAAATGGCGCCCGGTTTCAAAGCCCACTTGTGGGGCTACAACGGGCAGTCGCCCGGCCCAACTATTGAGGTCGTAGAGGGTGACCGTGTGCGCATTTATGTGACCAATCGTTTGCCTGAGCACACGAGCGTGCACTGGCATGGACAGCGCTTGCCCAATGGCATGGACGGTGTGACTGGTCTCAACCAGAAGGCGATCCCGCCGGGCAAAACCTTTGTGTACGAGTTTGTGGCACGTCGCCCCGGAACCTTTATGTACCATCCGCACGCGGATGAGATGACTCAGATGGCCATGGGCATGATGGGCTCGTGGGTGACACATCCCCGTGAGAAGCACCCGTTGATTGAACCGGTCGACCGCGATTTCTGCTTCTTGTTGAACAGTTATGACATCGAGCCGGGCGCCTACACGCCCAAAATCATGACGATGCTGAACTTCAATTTGTGGTCATGGAACAGTCGTTTATTCCCTGGTATCGACAGTTTCAACGTGCGTAAAGGCGACCGCGTGCGGATGCGTATCGGTAACCTCACCATGACCAACCACCCGATCCATGTCCACGGCCATGAGTTTGAGGTCAGCGGCACCGATGGTGGCCCAACACCGAAGGCTGGACGTTGGCCAGAGGTGACCACGGACATCGCGGTGGGGCAGATGCGACAAATCGAGTTCATCGCCGACGAGTTAGGTGACTGGGCGATGCACTGCCATAAGAGTCACCACACCATGAATGCCATGGGTCACGACGTCCCAACGATGATTGGGGTGGATCACCAGGGGTTGACGCGCCAAATTCAAGAACTGTTACCCGAGTACATGGTGATGGGTGAGCGCGGCATGGCGGATATGACTGAAATGGCGATGCCCATCCCGGAGAATACCGCTCCGATGATGACCGGCGAAGGCCCCTTCGGCTCCGTGGAGATGGGCGGGATGTTCAGTGTGCTCAAGGTGCGTGATAACCAACCACCGGGTGATTATTCGAACCCTGGTTGGTATGAGCACCCACCGGGGACCGTCGCGTCGGAATATACCGGTGCTATGGCAGAACCCCACAGAGACGCAGGCCAGAAGACCAGTAGCGCCATGCCTTTGGAGCAACCCGCTGATATTGAAGTGCAGATTCGTAAACCCCGGTCGCATCAACACGGCGGCTAAGTCTTTATTTTTTAAAAAAGGAACTCAACATGAAAAGAACAGTGAAATCCATCACCCGTGTTAGCTTGATCGCTGCCAGCGTTGCGCTTGCAAGCGCCACCGCATGGGCCAGCGGCACGCATGCGCACAGCCACAGCGACGGGCATGGCGCCAGCGTCATTGGTCAGCCAGGGAAGGCGTCTAAGGTCAGTCGTACCATCAACGTCGACATGACAGATAACATGCGTTTTACGCCCGCAAACCTGATGGTCAAAAAGGGGGAGACTGTTCGTTTGGTAGTTAAAAACAGCGGCAAGCTTAAGCATGAGTTGGTACTGGGGACGCCGCAAGATTTGGCCGATCATTACAAGCAAATGCTTAAATTTCCAGGCATGGTCCACGAAGATCCGCAAATGGTCAGCGTAGATCCCGGGGCGACTGGTGAGATCATTTGGGCCTTTGATCGTGCGGGTGTCGTAGACTTCGCTTGTTTGCAGCCGGGGCATTTTGATGCGGGTATGGTCGGCAAAGTCGCCGTTAAGTAATCGAAGGAAACAGAATATGAAATCAATCAAATTCTCTTTTGGGTACACCGTGTATGGCTTAGCCGCGACCGCTGTGTTACTTGCCACGTCCTACGCCCAAGCGGGCGACATGACCAACGGTGTTGTCAAACGGGTGGATACAGCCAACGGTAAATTAACCATCAAGCACGAGGAGATCGTTAATTTAGACATGCCGGGCATGACCATGGTGTTTGACCTCAAAGACAAAACAGCCGCAGGTCGATTTGTTCCGGGGGATGCTGTGAAATTTTCAGTGGAACTTGAGGGCAATACGATGGTGATTACCCAGATTGAAGCGTCAAAGTAACTTGCGATAATCAGGCTGGGTTCAGCACCACTGTTGCCACTTTCAATGTGGCGGCGAAGCTGACCCGAGCCAAGTAGAGCCACAGCAACGGCATTTCCAGTAATGCCCATGCCGGTCGTTACAGCTAGCAGTTGGGGCTTCTTTGTTGATCGGCAACAACTGCCCTCAGACTAAAAATCAGATCAAAGCGCAGATTGCGACTTGCACGGTTTGTGTAATTTGAGATTGTTCCGGATGACCGAAAACGAGGAGACTGTATCCCTCCAAGGAGAGCAATCAGCGCCCGTTCAAAACGGCCGGATTCTTGGAAAATCGGTTGACTTTTTAAGGGTCGGGGCTAGCGATCAGTAAGGTACTCGGAAGTGGCAATAAACGAAGTGCTGAACAGAACCCCACGGCGTCTTGTGCTCTTCACTGGCGTGTTCTAGTAGTTCAAAATCAGGGCCAAATTCGTTGTGCAGTTGAATAGGGTCATATCGCACCACAGGCAGACCACTGCACTGCTCAGGGCCATCGGGTGCGAAGGTAGCCACAATAACATGGCCACCGTGCTTGACTGACTTCACGACCTGGCGCACGTAAGCAATTCGATCCGCTGGCTCAGTTAGGAAGTGGAAGACGGCGCGGTCGTGCCAGATGTCATAAGTCTGCTCAGGAAGATCTACGGCTCGAATGTCGCCAGTAATCCATGTCACGTTTTGGCTAAGGGGTCCAAGGCGCCTACGCGATACCTCCAGCGCACTTGCAGAAAGATCAAGCGCTGAAACATGTTTGAATCCGTCGGTCAACAAATCATCCAATAGCGTGGACGCGCCTGATCCTACATCAATAATCTGTGCATCGGATGTTTCGCCAACAGACAGAATGATTTCCAACGACTTCGAGGCTTGTTCTTGAAACCAACTCACCGCATCCGGCGACTTGGTTTGATAGACCTGCTCCCAGTGTGCTTGCCGCTCTTCCATTATGTATTTCCTACGATTTGGGAGAATGCCATTCGAATTAAGACCTTGGGTCAAGATACGCGGCCGATAGCGCAGCTGACGAACGATTTAGCGTTTGCCAAACCTGCATCAATTCCAGACAGAGAGTCTTTTTCGGGATAACCCATTGAGCGCAGTTTGTTGACGACTGCGTCGCGAACAGATCGGTCTCCACTAAAAATCACCAGTTTGTGTTCGCGATCAACCACAACATCAGCAATTTC
>JBMTSM010000149.1:0-5195 GCA_049448275.1 Burkholderiaceae bacterium | reverse complement strand
GGGATAACGACCGACTCATCGGCACCCTCAAGCATTTGCGCGATCTCGGCAACACAGTTCTGGTGGTCGAGCACGACGAAGACATGATCCGAGACGCTGACTACGTGGTCGACATGGGACCTGGTGCCGGTGTGCATGGGGGTAGCGTCATGGCCGTCGGAACGCCCACCGCGGTCGCGAATAACCCCGCATCGCTGACGGGGCAGTACCTGACCGGGACTCGAAAAATCGAGGTACCCACACACCGCTTGGTGCGGGGCAAACGCGAAAGCATCGCAGTGATCAACGCCACGGGTAACAACCTCAAAAATGTATCGGTTGAGTTCCCATTGGGCCTGTTGACCTGCGTGACCGGCGTATCGGGTTCAGGCAAATCCACTCTGGTCAACGAGACGCTTTACGCCAGTTTGGCGCGCCACCTTTACCGTGCCAACGAAGAGCCCGCGCCCTGCGACGAGGTGGTTGGCATGTCACTGGTCGACAAGGTTATCAACGTTGATCAATCACCGATTGGCCGCACACCGCGCTCCAACCCCGCCACCTACACGGGCATGTTTACCCACATCCGAGAGCTCATGACCGAGACCAACACCGCACGCGAGCGCGGGTACGGCCCCGGTCGTTTCTCGTTCAACGTGGCGGGAGGCCGCTGCGAAGCCTGTCAGGGCGATGGGGTGGTCAAGGTCGAAATGCACTTTCTGCCTGACGTGTACGTGCCATGCGATGTCTGCTTTGGTAAGCGCTACAACCGCGAAACGCTAGAGGTTCAATACAAAGGCAAGAACATCGCCGACATCTTGGGCATGACAGTCGAGCAGGCATTGGCGTTTTTTGACGCGGTGCCCAACATCCACCGCAAGTTACAAACCCTCATGGATGTTGGTCTCAGCTACATCAAACTCGGGCAAAGCGCGACGACGCTGTCGGGCGGCGAAGCTCAGCGGATCAAGCTCGCGCTGGAGTTATCGAAGCGAGATACAGGCCGCACTATTTATATTCTCGACGAGCCGACCACCGGTTTGCACTTCGCCGATATCGAGTTGCTGTTGCGCGTCCTCACGCAACTGCGCGACGCTGGGAACACGATTGTGGTGATCGAGCACAACCTCGACGTGATTAAAACGGCGGATTGGCTGATCGATATAGGCCCCGAAGGCGGTGCGGGCGGCGGGCGTGTGGTCGCTCAGGGCACGCCCGAAACGGTTGCCGCGGTCGAAGAGAGTCACACGGGTCGCTACTTGGGGCGCTTGCTACGCACTCATTAAAGATCGGCGTTACCAGCGCCAGATCTAGTTCGTCACGCGCGCAGCGTTCAACACGTCGCGTGTCTCCAAAGCCACACGCTTCGCGGCCTTCGCAAAATCCTCGCCATTGCTGGCGTAGATCACGGCACGGCTGGAGTTGACCACAACCAGACCATCGTCGGTGGCACCGGCTTGTATGGTGGCGACCGCATCACCACCCTGCGCACCAACGCCCGGTATCAACAACGGCGCCGTCGGAGCCAACGCACGAACGCGGCGAATTTCCTCAGGATAGGTTGCACCCACCACCAAACCAATCTGACCCACCGGTCCACCATCTAGCCAAGGACCGGCCGCGAGTTGTGCCACGTGCTCGAATAAACGGGGCTGTTGCGGCGCGTCCAACAAGCGTTGATTTTGCAAGTCATCACCGCCGGGGTTGCTGGTGCGACATAACAAAAATACGCCTTTGTCTTTGTACTTCAAATAGGGTGTAACCGAATCACGACCCATGAAGGGCGAGAGCGTCACTGCATCGGCGCCGTAACGCTCAAACGCCTCGACTGCGTACTGCTGAGCCGTACTGCCGATGTCGCCGCGCTTTGCGTCCAAAATCACGGGCACCTGGGGCGCAACATCGCGAATGTGCCGAACCAAGCGCTCCAATTCTGCTTCTGCGCCCATGGCCGCGAAGTAGGCGATTTGCGGCTTGAAGCTGCACACCAGATCGGCTGTGAAATCAACGATTGAGGCACAGAAGTCAAAAACTGCCTCGCGGTTTTTGGGCAAATGAGCGGGTAGTTTTGCCATGTCAGGATCTAAACCGACGCACAGCATCGACTCGTTTTGTAACTGCGCGGCCTTCAATAGATCTAGAAAAGTCATGCCGCTATTGTAGGTTCTGCCGGTCGCTCAGGGTCGATCCAAGCCCGCCACTGTTCCAGCCAAACGCCGCTGGCATCCGGTGCAAACACGCCCAACATTTGTACCCGCTCGTGACTGTGTACGGGCGCTTCTGCCACCAGCCGTGGCACATCTAGCAAGCCCTGCGCGTTGGGCGCCACCAGCCCCGCATCTGTGGTTTGCGCGACCGGGCCTAGCCACTCTAATCGCCTCAAAAAACGAACCCGGCAACCCAATGAAAAGGGGCGTGAGGCCAGTTGTGCGCGTGACAACCGAGGTCCAAACCGCTCGGTGTCGGGCGCACGTTGACGCCAATCGGTTGCGATGGCGTCGTCACCCGGTAAAAACCATCGGCCCCGAACATGCGCCAAGCGTTTTACGGGCGCTTGATCCCACGGTGCTGGCAGGGGGTGCTGGAGCTGGCGGTGGCAGAGCTTGTCCAACTTGTGCTGCCAATTTTCAACCCCATCAGGACCAATCGCCTGACCAGCGGGCGTGCTGGGGTGGGCCAAAGCGTAAAACTTCACCGCCAATTCCGCATGAACCAAATGCCCGGTGTCATCGCGCCATAGCGCATCCAATTCGCCCCGTTGCTGGCGCCCATTGACGCCGGGCGAAGGCTGCTCGAACACCGGTACACCGCTGGCCAACCACTGTACGGCGGGGCTGTGCTGAATGAAGAATCCAAAAAGCGCCTCTGCCAAGCGGCCCAAACGCATCGGCTGTGCGACGGACAAATAGTCGGTATCGGGTTGCTCTGGCGAGGCCATGCGGTTCACGGCGGCGAGCAGCGCACCGGGCGCGCGCGCTTGTGCCAACAACCAATCTTGGACAACCGCGTCTTGCTTGGAGGACCACAAACGGTGACCGAAAACCCCAGCGTCTGCGCCCAAATCCCAAGGCCAAAAGCGAGGTGCCGTTACCAACCACCACAAATCACGCCAGGCTTGCGGCGCTTGCGTCCAGGTCGCGGTATCAACTGCCAGGCGCACGGGCGTCCACTTCGGCCATGGCCAGGCACAGATCAGCCCAAGTCTTGGGCTTTTCTTGCGAATTGCGCAACAAGGCTGAGAGCGGGTAGGTGACCACCACTGGCGTCGCTGCAGGCAAACCCGAGGGGTGTACTTGACCACGTAACTGCCCCAATGCGCGTCCCTGGGTGCGCTGCGCTGGCAGCAACGCCTGCGCGACAGGCAAGCCCATGGCCACAATCATTTGTGGCTGCAACCACGCCAATTGGGCATGTAAGTAGGGCAGACACTGCGTCACATCCGCCGAAGTGGGCGCCATGCCGGGCGCCGCACGGCACTTGGTCAACGAGGTGAGATAGACATCGGCAGGGGACAGCGCCATGGCTTGGCAAATCGCCTCAAACAAGGTGAGTTCTGAAGGCCCCACCGGCGCGTCATTGGTTTCGGTTGACGGTAAGTGGTCCACCACAAACACCCATTTGGCCGTGGGTGCACCCCATCCGGTGACACTGCCGCTGCGGCCCTCGCACAAACCGCATGACTGACAACTGGCGACCTGCGTCGCCAACGTTTCCCACGACAGCCCATCGACCGAGACAGGGGCGCGGGTCGAGGTGGGCGGGGTCTCGCGCATGGGCTCCAGGGTGGTTTCGACCGGGCGCAAAGGCGGTACCGCAGCGCGTGCAGCCGTCGCCACGGGTGCGTAGACGGTCGGCTCAGACACCGGCGCAGGCATAGCGGCAGGGTCCGGGGCTGGCGGGGCAGCGACGGCATCCGAGGGCGGGGCGCTGGGCCAGAACCACTGAATCCCCATGGCTTTGAGCATGGCACGGGCACGCCGGTCGAGCTGCAAGGTGTCCTGCAGACGAGGGGGTTTGACAGGCGGTGGGGTGCTCATGGGTTCAATGTTAACTGCATCACCACCGCGTCTTCCCGTTGGTTGGTCTTCAGTGGGTAGTAACGCTTACGCACCGCCACGCGCTTGAAACCCACGTGCTCATAGAGTGCCAGCGCACCGTGGTTGCTCTCACGCACCTCCAACCACACGGACGCGGCTTGGCGTCCCGCAGCCCATGTGGCAAGCGCCGACAGCATCAGTTGGGCCCAGCCCTGACGCCGAAACAAGGGGGCGACCGTGATGTTCAGCAAATGCACCTCGTCAACCGCTTGCATGGCAATGAAGTACCCAATGATGAGGTGCCCGTCCGCATTGCGCCAAGGGGAGACATCGGTGGGAGCCGGTTCGCACACCAGCAACTGCGCATGGTTCAGGTGGTGAACCGCATCCAACAAGTTACCTGCGGTCCAGGGGTGGGCATAAGCCACCTTTTCCAACTCAGCGATCATGGCCACGTCAGCCGCCACCATGGGCGTGAATTGCACCAAACGCGTTGCCGGATCAACCATGGGTGGGATCGACGGTTGACGCACGCTTGGCCGCTTCTCGCTCTGCGGTGGTTTGCGCCACCTTGTCTCGTACATACAGCGGCATGGCGGCGGCGGCCGGCACCGCCGCACCAGCCCCCCAAAACGCGGGGGTGAGGTGTAACAGCGCCGTGGCCGATGGGGTCGCTGATATCCAAAGTGGGGCAGCCGGCAAGTCCGCCAACACGTCAGCGTAGACCGCGTGCGCGTTGCCTGCCAAGCCATCGGTACTGCCCGTTAAGGCCTCGCGCAAAGCCAGCGGTGTCATCAGGCTTGGCGCCGCGATCTCGACAGGCAGGGCCACAGGCGTTAAACCCTCGTCAAAGCGGTATCGGGCGACATAAACCTCGCCCATGCGGGCATCCAAACAGGCGGTCCACTGCCGCGCCGTCGCATCGGCTTGTGCCACGCGCGCCGCCTGCGCAGTTGCCAACAAAGAGTTGACGGGTACGACGGGTATACCCCCCGGGCGCGCTGACGCCGCCAGGCCCTGCGCCACCGCACACGCGGTACGCAAGCCCGTGAACGCGCCGGGTCCTTGCCCGAAGACCACGGCATCCAGATCACTGAAAGTAAGGCCCGCATCGCGCACCAGTTTTTGAATGGCGGGCACCATACCAGCGGAGGCTTTCGCCCCACTCGCGCCGGACGT
>JBMTSM010000148.1:0-5212 GCA_049448275.1 Burkholderiaceae bacterium | reverse complement strand
TGCTCGCGCCGCGAGGGTGACCAATGGATTGAAAACGGCTGGGTATTGGTCAATGGCACACCGGGCCAAATGGGGCAAACGGTTTCAGAAACCGATCGCATCGAGGTGTCGCCCGAGGCGCAAGCCGACCAAGCGCAGCAGGTCACGATTCTGTTGCACAAGCCAATGGGGTACGTCAGTGGTTTGCCCGAGGACGGCCACGAAAGCGCGGCAACCCTGATTGGGCCGCAATCACAATGGGCGGAAGATCCGACACGCACCCGCTTCCAAGCCCGCTTCACACGCGGGTTGGCGCCGGCTGGTCGGCTGGACATTGACTCAACAGGCCTCATTGTGTTTACACAAAACGGCATCATTGCGCGCACCCTGATCGGCGAGAACTCGAACATTGAAAAAGAGTATTTGGTCCGCGTGCATTGGATCGGCGACGGACAGAGCGCACCAGTTGAAACCGATGTGCAGTCGGTGTTTCCGGAGGAGCGTTTGGCGCTGCTGCGCGAGGGTCTAGAGCTGGACAACCAACGGCTGCGCCCAGCCAAAGTCAGCTGGCAGAACCCCGAGCAATTACGCTTTGTGTTGCGCGAGGGAAAGAAGCGTCAAATCCGACGGATGTGTGAATTGGTGGGTTTGAAGGTGGTGGGGTTGAAACGCGTGCGTATCGGCTCTATCAACTTGGCCCAACTCCCCGTCGGCCAGTGGCGCTACCTTGGCCCACACGAGCGTTTTTAACCCCCTTGAAAACCGGTGCACGGCCCCCAATTGATGGGGGTCGCCCTGTCGGGTGAGCGCCTGGTAATTGTATTTAATTGATCCGTCGAAGAGAAACCAACCCATGACAAAAAAGACCCATGCCTTTCAGGCGGAAGTGGCCCAGCTGCTCCACTTGGTCACGCACTCGCTGTATTCCAACCCAGATATTTTTGTACGCGAGTTGATCTCAAACGCGTCTGATGCCTGTGACAAGCTGCGTTTTGAGGCCCTGAATGCCCCCGCCTTATTTGAAGATGCGCCCGATCTGGCCATCCGTGTGTCGTTCGACAAGACGGCCAAGACCATCACGATTACCGACAACGGTATTGGCTTGAGTGCCCAAGAGGCCATCGATAACTTGGGCACCATCGCTAAAAGTGGTACCCGTGATTTCGTGAGCAAACTGTCGGGTGACCAAAAGAAAGACTCGCAGTTGATTGGTCAATTTGGTGTCGGCTTTTATTCCGGCTACATCGTTGCCGACCGCATCACGGTCGAGTCTCGTCGCGCTGGTTTGCCAGCAGCCGAAGGCGTTCGCTGGGTCAGTGGAGGCACGGGTGAGTTTGAGGTTGAAGCCATTGAGCGCGCGGAGCGCGGCACCAGCATCACCCTGCACCTGCGGGATGACAAAACGGAATACCTCGACCGCTGGAAGTTGAAGCAGGTCATTGAGCGCTACTCAGACCACATCAGCCTGCCCATTGAAATGCCCAAGGAAGAGTGGAACGAGGAAGCCAAAACGTACGAAATTAAAGACGAGTGGGAAGCCGTCAACTCGGCGAGTGCGTTGTGGACGCGCAGCAAAAAAGACATCACCGATGAGCAGTACAAAGCGTTCTATAAAAACATCAGCCACGATTTTGAGGAACCCCTGACTTGGTCTCACAACCGAGTGGAAGGCAGTACCGAGTACACCCAGCTGTTGTATGTGCCTAAAAAAGCGCGTCAAGACTTGTGGAGTCGGGACAGCAAGCCTGGCATCAAGTTGTATGTCAAGCGCGTGTTCATTACTGACGAGGCGGAAACCCTGATGCCCAACTACCTGCGCTTCGTGCACGGTGTGGTGGACAGCGCCGACCTACCCTTGAATGTGAGCCGTGAGTTATTGCAAGAGAGCCGCGATGTGCGCGCTATCCGCGAAGGTAATACCCGCCGCGTGCTGGGCATGTTGGAGGACTTGGCCAAACGCGCTGCAGAAAGGCCCGCTGACGATGCCGATGGAGCAGCAGAAAGCGATGCAGAGGCGGCACCAGTCGTCGACTACAACGCGTTCTACGCCGAGTTCGGCGCCGTGTTGAAAGAAGGTTTGGGCGAGGATTTTGCCAACCGCGAAAAGATTGCCGGTTTGCTGCGTTTCGCGACGTCGACCACCGATACGGTGTCAGTCAGCTTGGCTGATTACAAGGCGCGGATGAAAGAGGGCCAAGAGGCGATCTACTACATCACTGCAGAGACGCAATCAGCCGCGCGTAACAGCCCGCAGTTAGAAGTTTTCAAGAAGAAGGGTATTGAAGTCTTGTTGATGACTGACCGCGTTGACGAGTGGGCGCTGTCCTTTTTGAATGAGTTTGACGGCACCCCCATGCAAAGCGTGGCCAAGGGCGCCGTCGATTTGGGTAAGCTGCAGGATGAGGCAGAAAAGAAGGCAGCCGAAACAGCCGCTGAGTCGTTCAAGTCGACGCTTGAAAAACTGAAAGAGGCCCTCAAGGACAAAGCCAAGGACGTCCGTGTCACCACCCGCTTGGTAGACAGCCCGGCCTGTTTGGTGGTCGAAGATGGGGAGTACTCGACGCAGCTGGCGCGACTGCTCAAGCAAGCGGGCCAGAAGGCGCCTGAGGTCAAGCCGATTCTTGAAATCAATGCTGAGCACGCGTTGGTTAAAAAATTGGAGGGTACGCCCGCGTTCGATGACTTGGCCAACATCCTGTTTGACCAAGCGTTGTTGGCCGAAGGCGGTTTGCCGGAAGACCCCGCCAGCTATGTGCGCCGCGTGAACGCGTTGCTGGTCTGATCCTCGCGATGCCGTTCAGCGGCAACAACCGTTCAAAGCCCCGCTTCAGACCTGGAGCGGGGCTTTTTCCATTGACTCAATCTGATCGTTGATCAAGCCGATTTGCCCATGCCAGTAGTCGGCCGTACCGAACCAAGGGAAGTTGGCCTGAAAAGCGGGGTCATCCCACCGGCGCGCCAGCCACGCGCTGTAGTGAATCATGCGTAAGGTGCGCAGCGGCTCGATGAGGGCGAGCTCGCGCCGGTCGAAGGGACGCAGTTGTTCGTACCCATCTAAGACAGCGCTGAGCGCTTGGGTCTGTTGCGGGCGTTCGCCGGACAGCAGCATCCACAGGTCTTGAATGGCAGGGCCGGTACGGGCATCATCCAGATCCACAAAGTGTGGCCCGTGTGTGGGGGTCCACAAAATATTGCCGGGGTGGCAGTCGCCGTGCAGGCGGATCAGGGCACCGTCAAATTGGTCCCAAGCCGCTTCGGCGACTTCAATGGCGCGGTCGCAAGCAGCCACCCACGGGCTCTCGACATCCAGTGGTAGAGCCTGCAGGTCGAGCAGGGCTTGTTTGGACGCGTGACCGAAGGTCATGGGATTGAGCGCTGGGCGGTGCGCAAAAGGCCGCGCTGCCCCCACGTTATGCAGCCGTGCCATCAGGCGACCGATCCACTCCAAAACCTCCCAGTCGTCGAGCTCAGGTCGACGCCCGCCCTTGCGTGGGCTGACCGAGAACCGAAACCCATTGAAGCGGTGCATCGTTTGGCCGTTAAACCGAAGGGGAGCCACCATTGGGACCTCCGCATCAGCCAGTTCCCAGGCAAATGCGTGCTCTTCTTCGATGGCTTCATCTGACCAGCGGTTGGGGCGGTAGAACTTGGCAACGACGGGGCTTTCGACGCCATCAGGCGCCTCATCGAGGTGGCATTGCACCACGCGGTTCTCGTAGGAGCTGAGCGCCATCAAACGACCATCCCCCATCAAACCGGTACTGGCCAGCGCGTCGAGCATGACGTCTGGTGTGAGTGCCTCGTAGGCGTGTTTGGGGTGATCGGTCATGCCCAGCATTATGATGGCGGGATGTCTAAACACCCGAAAGGCGGCGTCAAATCGCCCGCCAAATCGCTGAATGAGCAGCTGCCAGAACTGCGACCTGGGCAATCAGTCGCGCTGCTGCAAGCCCTGCATATCCTGACTCGCGACGGTCGGATCAACCAAGACACGCGACGCAAGTTGAAGCAGGTTTACCACCTGGTGCAATTCATCGAGCCGCTGATTGTGGAAATGACCAAGGACCAAG
Source organism: Burkholderiaceae bacterium (assembly GCA_049448275.1). Taxonomy (GTDB): domain Bacteria; phylum Pseudomonadota; class Gammaproteobacteria; order Burkholderiales; family Burkholderiaceae_C; genus RS62. Next base: position 1,163 of record JBMTSM010000148.1, on the reverse strand, counting down.
CCAACATCAGTTTGGTGGACCATGGTGCGGGTAAGTCTTACCTGGGTTTCATTTTGTATGACCTGGTCTTCAAGGGGCTGGGGTTTGGCGATGTGATTGGCGTCGAGAGCCGCGAGGAGTTGGTCACGCGGTCCATTGAGTTGGCCCAAGATTTGGGTTTTGAGCGGATGCGTTTCTACGCCTTGAAAGTGGCGGAGGCTATGACGGATACCCGCATTCCCGAGCGGGTGGATATGGTCACAGCTTTGCATGCGTGCGATACCGCGACCGATGACGCCATCAGTTTTGGATTGGCACGACACGCCAAGGCCATGGTGCTGGTGCCCTGTTGCCAAGCGGAAATGGCCGGTGTGCTGCGTCAAAACCGAGGTTTGAAAATGGCGCGTACACCGCTGTCTGAATTGTGGCGACACCCTCTACACACGCGGGAGTTCGGCAGCCAAATGACCAACGTGTTGCGTTGTTTGCGGTTGGAGGCCAGTGGTTATAGCGTTACTGTGACCGAGTTGGTGGGGTGGGAGCACTCGATGAAAAACGAGTTGATCTTGGCGAAGTGGACCGGACGCGCGAACCCTGGTGCACAGCGGCGCATTGAGGATATTCTTTCTGAGATGGGGCTTACGGCATTGAGTGAGCGATTTCTACCTGGCCGCTTGCTGTCAGCGTAACAACACCAACGCCACACCTGTGATCGCCAGGATGGCGCCAATCCAAGCCCCGCTGGCAGGCGTACGACCAAATTTAAGCCACAGCAACGGCAAGATGATGACGGGTGACAGTGCAGACAACACCCCTGCGCTGCCGACCGGTCCCTCACGCAGCGACCACAACAACAAGCCCACGCCCAAGCCCATACCAACCCAGCCACTGACCGCGGTTTGAAATAACACCTGGCGCGTCGGCGGTTGCTGTGCACGCCCAAAGCGCGGGCTGATAAACCCCACCAGCACCAATGCCAACAGGGCCGTGGTGACGCGTACCGCTGAAGCGAGCACGGGGTCAAACCCACCGGATAAATCCATCGCTGGCTTGGCGATCAAGGCCCCCAATGCTTGCGCGAATGCGGCGGTCAGCGCCAGTGCGATGCCTGAGAGCGTATTGGGCGAACTGTCCCACGGATGCACCGCACTTTTGTGTTGTCCCCACGCGACCGCGACCATCAC
>JBMTSM010000147.1:0-5218 GCA_049448275.1 Burkholderiaceae bacterium | reverse complement strand
ATGTCGTGATGGAAGAGGTAAAGAGTACCCAACGACTGCCCATCTTGGGTGCTTCACTGAAGCCCTAAAGCTGCGTGGTCGGGGCGAGAGGATTCGAACCTCCGGTCTCTACGTCCCGAACGTAGCGCTTTACCAGACTAAGCTACGCCCCGACAAGGCTTGGATTTTATCTAAAAAGTCGTCAGTTCCGGCGGACGACCAGTGATTGCGCCAGACCGCGCAGCGCATCGGTGTAGGCATTGTCTGGGAAGTCTTTGATGGCTTCGATGGCGCGCAGTGCCTCTTGGCGTGCGGCTTCTTGGGCCTCTTGTAAGCCACCGCTACCCTGGATCAAATTAATGATCCGTGGCAGTTCAGATTGATCGCCTTTTTCGATGGCTTGCGTGATCACGGCGGCATCATCCGGGCCAACGCGTTGGAGGGTGCAAATCACGGGCAGGGTCACCTTCCCTTCACGCAGATCATCGCCGAGGTTTTTGCCTAGATCTTTGCTATCGCCGGCGTAATCCAGTACGTCATCAACAATCTGAAAGGCGGTTCCCAAGGCTTGTCCGTAGGTCGCACAGGCCGCCTCGGTTGTCTGGGAGGATTGGTTCAGCATTGCGGCCAAACGAGCGCTGGCCTCAAACAGTTGCGCCGTTTTTGAGCGAATGACGCGCAGGTAGTCGGCTTTACTCAGGCTGGCGTCATGCATGTTCATGAGCTGGAGCACCTCACCCTCCGCAATGACATTCGTCGTGTCTGCCAGCGTAGCCATGATTCGCATGTCGCCGACGTCAACCATCATTTGAAAGGCACGCGAGTAAACAAAATCTCCAACCAAAACACTGGCCGCGTTACCAAAACTCTCGTTGGCGGTGGCGCGTCCGCGGCGCAATGTGGATTCGTCAACCACGTCATCGTGAAGCAACGTGGCGGTGTGAATGAATTCGACAACCGCCGCGAGCAGGTGTCGGCGGGGGTCTTGGTGTCCCAGTGCGCCCGACACCAACAGTAACAGCGCCGGACGCAGGCGCTTACCGCCAGCCGAAATGATGTAGTGCGCGATTTGGCTGACCAGCGGCACTTCAGATGCCAGGCGGTCCTCAATGACGCGATCGAGCTGCGCCATATCCTGAGCGATGAGGCTTAATGCGGCAGCGGTTTGGTCGGTAGTGACGTCGCTCAAGATTGGACTTAAAAAAGGTTGAAACGGCGATTATAGGAACACAAATACAAAACCCCGGAGACCGCGTGACACGGTGCCCGGGGTTAGCCTGATGAGACTCAGTCTTTCTTCGCGCAGGTATTGATCCCGAGCATGGCGTAGGGTGGGCACCAACCGATAGCGCCGGTCACCATGGGCAGCAGCCCGAGGTAACCCCACAAACCCACGGTGCCTGATGCGGCCAGCACGACCAAAATCAAGCCGCCACCGATTCGAATCGCCCGCTCTGTATTGCCAACGTTTTTGTTCATAGACGCTATTCCTTGAAGCTGTTTCGATGGTGCCAGTCTAGTCGGGTAACCATGCGGTGTCATTGCTTCTCGTCAAAAGGCGATCGAGGTGAATGCTTTTTAGTTATAAGGTGGTGACTTTGCGACGGTTATGACGGCTTTCTAGGCAGCTGGTGGGCCGGAACGCTGGCGAGTGGTGGTGGTGCCATGCTAAAATCGTGGGCTCAGCAGAAATCCGTCTGTTGATATTCATTTAGAGAAATCTAGAGGTAACCTATGTACGCGGTCATAAAAACCGGTGGTAAGCAGTATCGTGTTGCTACCGGCGAAAAAATTAAAGTAGAACAGATCGCTGCGGAAGTGGGTCAAGAGATTGTGATTGATCAGGTCTTAGCTGTCGGCAACGGTAGCGACTTGAAAATCGGCACGCCCTTGGTCGCTGGTGCAGCGGTAACAGTCACCGTGGTGTCTCACGGTCGTGGCGAGAAGGTCCGCATCTTTAAGATGCGTCGCCGTAAGCACTACCAGAAGCGCCAAGGCCATCGTCAAAATTACACAGAGCTGGCTATCGGCTCCATCACTGCTTAAGGAGTTGATCCACCATGGCACAGAAAAAAGGCGGCGGCTCAACGCGCAACGGACGTGACTCAAACCCCAAGATGTTGGGTGTTAAAGCGTTTGGTGGCGAGTTGGTAACAGCTGGTTCAATCATCGTGCGCCAGCGCGGTACCAAATTCCATCCCGGCGCTAACGTCGGTATCGGTAAAGACCACACGTTGTTCGCAACGGCTGATGGTCATGTTCAGTTCGCTGTCAAAGGCGCCTTGAACCGTAGCATTGTGAGCATCACACCTGCTGAGTAAGCGGGTTGTTCAGATGTCGGGGCCTCGTTGATACGAGGCACCCAATGCCAAAGCCCGCTTCGCGGGCTTTTTTGTTGCCCAAAAGCGAAGCCCTCCTGAGAGGGGGCAGAATTGCCTAGAATCCCATTATGAAATTTGTAGACGAAGCACTGATCGACATCGCCGCCGGAGATGGGGGTAATGGCTGTGCCTCGTTTCGGCACGAGAAATACAAGGAGTTCGGTGGTCCTGATGGTGGTGATGGCGGCCGCGGTGGTCACGTCTTCGTGATTGGTGATGTCTCGCTGAACACGCTGGTCGACTTTCGTTTCTCGCGCCGGTTTGAAGGGCAACGCGGCGAGCACGGTAAAGGCTCTGACCTCTTCGGTGCCAAGGGTGCCGATGTGTACCTCAAGATGCCAATTGGTACGGTCATCACTGATGCGGAAACGGATGAGGTCATCATGGAGGTGTTGGTGCCTGATGAGCCCGTCATTCTGGCCAAAGGGGGCGACGGTGGTTTTGGCAACATGCACTACAAGAGCTCGACCAACCGGGCACCACGGCAAAAGACATTGGGGTATCCCGGCGAGCGTAAGACGGTCAAGTTGGAATTGAAAGTACTGGCAGACGTGGGCCTACTGGGTATGCCCAACGCAGGTAAGTCGACGCTGATTGCTGCTGTTTCAAATGCCAAGCCTAAAATCGCCGACTATCCCTTCACCACACTGCACCCCAATTTGGGGGTGGTGCGTGTAGCGCCTGAGAAAAGCTTTGTCATCGCGGATGTTCCTGGCTTGATCGAGGGAGCTGCTGAGGGCGCAGGGCTTGGGCATCAGTTTTTACGGCACCTGCAGCGAACACGCTTGCTTTTACATGTGGTCGATATGGCTCCGTTTGATGACGGCATCGACCCCGTTGCGCAAGCCAAGGCGATTGTTGGCGAGCTGAAAAAATACGACAAAGCGCTTTTTGATAAGCCCCGTTGGCTTGTGTTGAACAAGCTTGATATGGTGCCTGAAGACGAGCGCGAAGCGCGGGTTGCCGACTTTGTGAAACGCATGAGGTACAAGGGCCCCGTATTTGAAATCTCAGCATTGACCCGTGAGGGATGTGAAACCCTCATGCTGTCCGTGTTTGAACATGTGGCCAAGGTCGCAAAGTCAGAGCAGCCGCATGTGGCAGTTGATCCGAGGTTCGACTTGGCTAAAGACGGTAGCTTGAAGGCGCGTAAAGACAAGTTGCCTGAGGATCTGCAAAACGATCCCCGCTTCAGCGCCTAACTGCGGTCACGGACAACGCCCATTCTTACTAACCTACGCTAAGTCATCGATATGTTTGGTCAACAAACTACAGCGCAACTCGCGGTTCTGCGCAACGCTAAAAGAGTCGTTGTAAAAGTTGGCTCCAGTTTAGTGACGAACGACGGAAAAGGCATCGATGAGCACGCCATCGCCCACTGGGCTCGTCAATTGGCGGCACTGGTGGGACAGGGGCGCGAGGTCATCATGGTCAGCAGCGGCGCGGTTGCCGAGGGGATGAAGCGCCTCGGTTGGCGTAAGCGACCCAGCCAAGTCCATGAGTTGCAAGCAGCGGCAGCGGTGGGGCAAATGGGTTTGGTGCAAATGTACGAGTCCAAGCTCAGCGCCTTCAACGTGGGCAGTGCGCAGGTGCTGCTCACGCACGCAGATCTGGCGGATCGTGAACGTTACCTCAACGCGCGCTCGACCCTCACAACGTTGCTTGAGTTGGGTGTTGTGCCGGTCATCAATGAGAACGATACGGTTGTCAACGACGAAATCAAGTTTGGTGATAACGATACGCTGGGTGCCTTGGTTGCCAATTTGGTGGTTGCCGATGCGCTCATCATCTTGACCGATCAAGCCGGTCTGTACACCGCCGATCCGAGGCTTGATCCAACCGCCACCTTTGTGCATGCGGCACCCGCGGGGGATGCGCGGCTCGAATCGATGGCGGGCGGCGCCGGTAGCCTGATCGGTAAAGGCGGCATGATCACCAAGGTGCTGGCGGCCAAACGCGCGGCAGCATCCGGTGCCTCCACGGTGATAGCCTCTGGCCATGAGCCTGATGTGTTGTTGCGACTTTGCCGTGGTGAAGCCATTGGCACTTGGCTGATGGCGCAAACGGGCAAGAGCCAAGCCCGTAAGCAATGGATGGCAGATCACCTGCAATTACGCGGCGCAGTCGTGATCGATGCCGGGGCGGTCACCAAAGTGGCGACCGAAGGCAAGAGCCTGCTGCCTATCGGTATGACAGGTGTGAAAGGCGACTTCTCTCGGGGTGATGTGATCGCCATTCAAGACGATGCCGGGCGAGAAATTGCCCGCGGTTTGGCCAACTACGCGAGCGCTGAAGCGAAGTTGTTATGCCGCAAGCCGTCGAGCCAGTTCGAGCAACTGCTCGGTTATGCAGCAGAACCGGAGATGGTGCACCGAACCAACTTGGTTCTGACCAACGTAGTCCGTTGAGCGGCTGTATATTCAGCGCAGAGGCGCAGCCGCCTCAAGACGCTTGACCAATACATCGGGCGCGCCGTACACGATTTGCACGTTGCAAAACGCGTCGCGTCCCATCCGCAAGGCGTAGCGTGCGGGTGACAAGCGCCACTCCACCCATTCCGATTTTTTACGATCGCGCCAACCATCGCCGGCACGCCAGTTGGCATAAATTTTGATGGTTTTGTCAGCACAGCGGATACCCTCATATTGCACATTCAGTGCGCCAGAGGGGCTGGTAGCGACCATGACATAGCGAATAACGGCGTCTTCGCCAACGGTGATGGTTTCTGGAATGACGCCAAAGCTGAGCGACGAGCGGGCTGGATTCTCGACGGGTATAAGACTCGCCAAGTCGAACGTTGCAGGCGGCGTTTGAGGCTTCTCGACCCATGGCGCCTCGGGGTCAAATTGAGGCGCTTG
>JBMTSM010000146.1:0-5238 GCA_049448275.1 Burkholderiaceae bacterium | reverse complement strand
AGGTCTTTGGGTTTAACGTAGTCGAAAGCGGGGGCCTTCATGCTTTGCGCTCCTGTTTAGTGACTTACACCGAGGTAGAAACTCTTGACGAGTTCGTTTTCTTTCAACTCTTCCACGTTACTGTGGAACACGATTTCACCGTGAACGATGATGTAACCGTAATCGGCAATCCGCATGGCTTGATTGAAGTTTTGCTCCGCCATCAAAACGGTCAAGCCATAACGATCCTTCAGCTCTTTCAGCTTGGTAATCGTTTGAGAGACCAATAACGGTGACAGGCCGACAGATGGCTCGTCAACCAACAGTAATTTGGGCGAGGACATCAAGGCACGCGCGATCGCCAACATCTGCTGTTGTCCGCCAGACATCGATCCCGCTAACTGTTTGCGCCGCTCCAGCAGAACGGGAAAAGCCTCATAGGCAAACGCCAGGTTTTCTGAGATCTGTGGGCGAGCTTGCTCACGGTACGCACCCAACAGCAGGTTTTCTTCAACCGTAAGTTTCGGGAACAGACGTCGCCCTTCGGGAACCATGGCGACGCCAATATTCACGATTTCCTGGGTTGATAATTTGGTGAGATCGTAATGCTGACCATCTATCTCCAAGCTAGCCGAGCCCTGAGTGGGACGCACCATACCCATGACACACTTCATCAGCGTGCTCTTACCATTACCGTTGGTTCCCAAAAGCGCCACGGTTTGGCCTTGTTCGATATTCAGACTGACACTGTGTAAGGCGCGCACGGCCCCATAGCTGGCAGCGATATCGGTGATAGTTAATTTAATCGCCAAGATATGCCCTCTGTACTTGTGGATTACCGACAACGGACTGCGGATCACCATCACAGATGATTTGACCTGCGTCCAAACAAACGAGTCTTTCAGAGAAACGCATGACCGCGTGCATGATGTGTTCAATCATGATGATCGTGATACCTTGCTTGTTGAGCTTGATCAGAATATCCAACACATCATCAACTTCACTGCCAGACAGGCCTGCCATGGCCTCGTCAGAAATGAGCAGCTGAGGCCTTGCCGCCATTGCCCTCGCCAACTCCATTTTCCGTAATTCCACCTGTGACAGCGATGAGGATGCGGCCTCTGCTTTATCGGCAAGCCCAATGTCTTCCAGTAGTTGTCGCGCTTGCACCTTTGCCTTTTCGCCACTCACCCCGCCAACATAAGCCAAAGGCACCATCAGATTCTCAAGCACTGTCATGCTGTGGAACGGGCGCGGAATTTGAAAGCTCCTCGCGATACCACGTCGCGTTCTGGCGTGCGCAGGCAAACGGCTAATCGACTCCCCATTGAAATGGATCGTTCCCAGATCATTTTGGAGGGCGCCGGAAATGCAGTTGATAAGCGTTGTCTTACCGGAACCATTGGGCCCGATCAAGCCCAACCGCTCGCCTTTGCGTATCGAGAGGTTAACGCCACTCAGCGCTGTAAAGCCGCCAAAGTTTTTTCCGACGTCCTTTACTTCGAGGATGTTTTCCATTTTTTCACCAATCCAATGACGCCATCAGGCGCAGCTACAACGAAGATAACCAACAAGACGCCAACCACCAACACGTTCAGTTCGCTTGAGACCGTGACCGTAACAATCTGTTGCAGGGTACCCAGAATCAATGCACCAATCAACGGCCCCAACCAATGTGAGGTCCCGCCAATAATGGGCATCGCCAACGCGATAACGGCGTAGTGCAGGTTAAAAGTCGACAAGGGTTCAACATAACTGAGGTACATCGGCATGGGTGCGCCCGCGACCCCGAGTAGCGCACCAGAGATCACACAGGCAATCAGCTTCAGTTTGAGTGTTGGCACGCCAGAGCAATCAGCCGCTTCTTCCGAATCTCGAACCGCGCGCAACCCCTGCCCGATGTGGGAGTCTTGTACATAGCGTGCAATAGACAGCGCAATCACAGCCATGAACGCCATCATGACAAACAACATGCGGGTGTATGAATCAAAAAATAAGACCTCATTCGGACGAGTTAATTGAATACCCGTCGCACCGCCCAGAAATCGTGAGTTCATCACGATGGCCTCAAGAATGAAGACCACCGCAATCGTTGAAATGGAGAAGAAAATCCCCCTCAAACGCAGCGTCAACAGACCGACGCCGAGACCGAGTAACCCGGCGAGAACGGCACCCGCAATGATCTGAAATAGCAGGGGCGCTTGCCACAACAGGTGCAGGGCCAGCGCAGTGTATGCGCCGACGCCAACGAACCCCGGCACGCCGAAATTTACATACCCCGCATAGCCCCCCAAAATATTCCAACCGGTCGCTAGAACGACCGCCTGCAAAACGACGAAGCCGGCGAAAAACAGATATTCGTTTGCACCAGAGAGCGCCAGCGCAATCGCCGCAACGATGGCCGAGGCCGAAACAATCCAAAATTTCATGATGCCTTACCTACCAAAGAGGCCCTGTGGGCGTAATCCAAGCATGAGGAGCAAGAGGCCAAAGGCAACCGCTGTCGCCCAAGAGGCACCGAAGAGAGTCAATACGATCGACTCTGTGATCCCGAGTACCAGCCCGGCAACTAAAGTGCCGCTCATACTGCCCATGCCAGCCAGTACAACAACACAGAACGTACGACCAATGTAGATCCGGTCCATCGTTGGCTCCACTGGACTCACGATAATCAACATGGCACCCGCAAGCGCATTGACAGACGTGGCGATACCGAACGCCAATTGTTTGATGCGCACAGGGTCCGCCCCCATTAACCTCAGCGCACCCTCATCTTGGCCAACCGCCTTAATCGCGCGACCAACGAATGTCTTGGAAAAAAACTGCGTGAGAACAACCGTGAGCACGAGTGCAACACCAGCAGCAACCAATAGACGGTATGGCAATCGGAGGTCACCCAGTCGCAAGCTCTCGCCGATGTAGTCTGCCTCAGCGGATCGTTGGTCAACACCAAACGCGACAACTAACAACACCTCGATGATGAAGGCGATGCCAAAGAAAAAAGCCAAGCCGTTGACGCCAGCAGCACTGCCGCGGCTTTCAAACGTCTCGTAATAAAACCGATATAGCAACATCCCCACAAGAAAGAAGACGGGCATGAGCAAGAAGCCGGAAACAAGAGGGTCAATGCCCCAGCCACCCAGCATGTAGGCGCCGTAAGACCCGACGATCAGCAAGGCAGGGTGTGCCACGTGCGGCACGTCCAGCAAGCCAAAAGCAACGGAGAGTCCCAAGCTTACGGCAGCATAGAAGCACCCCAGTAGCAGGCCAAATAACACTGCTTCAAAAAGAAGTTCAAAAGAGAAGAACATTATTTTTCAATCAAAACTTGTCGGGGGCGGCATCGCCCCCCCCGACAGGAGTCAAAGGTCACGAAATATGCTTACTTGGCGTCAGCTGCTTTCGTGTAGGGGAAGATGAACTCGCCCGTCTTATCGGCAGCTGGCGACAACACAACCTGTTTGGTTGGGCTGCGGAACTGCTCTTGGTCTTTGTCCTTGATGCCACGGAATTGGGCTGTCACCAAACGAACGTTGGCGCGCTCGCCGTTATCGTCGAAGCGCACAGGGCCCACAATCGTCTGCATTTCGTTTTTACGGAAATAGTCAGCCAGCTTGCGGTCGTCAATGCTCTTCGTCGCGTTGATAGCCTGCTCCAACATCTCACCGATCGCATAATTGAAGGGTGGCAAGTAGTAGCCCAACTCGTCGATTTTCTCTGCCTTTGCGCGAGGCGTGTAGCGCTTCAAGAACGCCTCAACCCCAGGCAACGGCATGCCAGGCACATAAACGTGGTAGTTGGTGATACCGTTCAACTTGCTTCCCAAGTTCACTGCAATCGGCGTGAATTGCAGACCCACCATGGCGCCACCGACGATCTTCACCTGAGAGCCCAGGCCAATTTCGCCAATCGAGTTGACGATTGCAGCAGATCCACCAGGGTAAGAAGCAATGAACACAATTTCCGCCTTAGAGGCACGGATGGCGCGAACCAAAGACGAGAAGTCTTTTGTGGTGGGCGGGTAGTTTTGGTCATAGACGACGTCCAACCCCAATGACTTAAAGTACGGCCGAGCACCGTCTGCCAAGTTTTGAGCGAATTCACCGTCTTCCGCCAAAATCGCTACGGTTTTTGCACCGGAGGCTTTGCCCGCTTCCATGAAGCCCTTGGCCCATCCCTCAGCCGTGTTCCAAGGCGCGTTGTTGAACCACATGTCGTGTTTGGTCTTGGCGTTGACTTGGAACGAGAAGTTACCCATCAACAGCTTTTGACGTTGCTTAACCAGCGGCATGATCGGGGCGGTAGGCCCTGTGGCGTAAGGTGCAATCAACAAATCGACCTTATCCACATCTAACAGCTTGGTGTAGATTCCCGGGGTGTTGGCGGGATTGCTTTGGTCATCGTAGTAAATGAACTCGACCTTCCGGCCCAAAAGGCCACCCTTGGCGTTGACATCCTCTACCCACATTCTGAGAGCGAGTAGCGCAGCCTTTCCACCGCCACCAAGTCCCCCGGTTTGCGGCATGCTCATGCCAATTTTGATGGGGTCGGCAGCCAGCGCGTTTCCGCCTGTTGCCAGGCCCGCAACCAGCGCAACGGCTGATGCGGCCCCGAGAAGTTTTCGACGAATCATGTCCATGTTTGTCTCCTTTTTGCGAGTCCGACTTCACACACTAAGAAGCATCAGGCGACGGCTCAAAACCTGACACACCAGAAACACTAAACAACGCTCGGCATCTTGTTGTAGTCTTCACCACCCCATTCAAAATCACCGTCCACGTCGAAGAAATTCAATTCAATCGTGACCCCATCGGGATCCTTAACAAAAAGTTGAAACAACCGCGAGTCAGCCAAGTAGCGTGGGCGGTATGGAATATCCAATGCATTGAGGTGCGCAATAAAAGCCTGAGGCGCGTGCGCCAGAAACGCGACGTGATCAATCACGCCGCTGTTGTCTTTTGCGGCATTGGGGGGCGAGCCGATGAAATACAGCGACGCGTTGTCCACTTCGCTGGGCGCCAAATGCACCTGTGCCTCGGCACCAACTCCGAGCCAATAACCGGGAAACGGGAAATTAGGACGAGGTATTTGTGCCATACCCAACACCTCCTCGTAGAACGCGCGGGATGCCTCGATGTCGTTCGACCTGATGAGGTAGTGATTGATCGAAGCGAGTGGCATGTTTGCAACTATCCGTCCTATGTCTTGTCTGGTTTGATCTTGAACGATTTACATCCCACGGCTTATTAGGGCAAACCA
>JBMTSM010000145.1:0-5259 GCA_049448275.1 Burkholderiaceae bacterium | reverse complement strand
TTCACCACCGCCCCACTTCGATCGGTGAACATACCCCACGCATCAACGGTGCCATTGAAGTATTCGCGCAGGTCAAGTTTGGGTGACTGATCGGCGTAATCCGTCACTTGTGGGCCTGCGCAACCCGATAACAACAGTGGCGCCGCAGCCGCTGCTGGTAACAGCGCCAAGCGCCCTAGCATGCGGCGGCGGGTCGGTTGTTTGAGCGTTTGTAATGTCATGCGGATTCTCCATTGTGAGTGGGATTGATAAACCAACGACTGATGACGAAGGCGGCCATTAATTTGAGGGCGCACGGTACAGCACCATAAGCAAAACTGAGTGCCCACAGGGCCTGCGCGTCTTGCTGCCCAGGTTGGTAGCCCAGCCACCCCAACAAGGGCAATGAGAGGCCTGCGGCCAGCGCTAAGTTCATTTTGGTAACAAGGTTCCACCATCCAACGAACGCGGCGTCGCTCTTTTGCCGCTCACCGCAGTCGTCAATGAGCTGGTTGAGCAAGGCGCCGGGAACCGCGAGGTCGGCGCCCAACGCCAAACCTGACGCGCAGCAAATGACCAAGAACGCGTAGAGGTCACCCGCCCCCAGTGACAAAACGCCCACGAACGCCAGTACCGATATGAACATACCCATGCGCCAGGTTTTTGCCAAGCCAAACCGTGTAATGAGGCGAAGCCATAGCGGCAATGACAACGCGCCCGCGGCGAAATAGGCACCCAAGTAGAGCGCTTCCCATTGACGAGGGGCTTGCAAGCCATCTTGTACAAAGAACAAAACCAATGTGGCGGGTATGGCGCTGGCAAAGCCATTCAGCAAGAATAGCAACAGCAAACGTTTAAATGCCGAAAACCGCAGTGGCGATGCGGATATGGTGGTGGCGATGGTGGCACTTGCAGGCGCAATCAGCGCTGGCTGGTGCCCTACCAATCGACGCGACCACGCCCAAACGCCTGCCGAGAGCAACACGACCAATACAGCCGTGGTGTTAGCCCATCCCATGAGGGTGGGCAATGTGCTGGCCAGCAGCACACCGAGCAAACCCAGACCCTCGCGCCAAGTGACCCACCGGCTTTGTGCAACCTCACCCCCACCCTGGCGAGCCGCCCAAGCTTGATGCAAAATGCCCAGCCCGCTGTAAGCCAAGTGGCTGATCAGCAGTGCGCCAATCAGCCACGCGAGCTGCTCCGTATCGGAGGTGAGTGCCGCTGGTGGCAAAAAAAGCGCCGCAAACCCAATAGCCAATAGCAGGGCAAGCACCAACGCGACCCAGATGACGTGGCGACGACTGTGCTGGTAGACCGCATCCATACGGCGTCCCAACCACGGATCGATCAAACCGTCAAAACACCGCGTGAGTAACAGGATGGCACCCAAGATACCCAGCGACATACCGAAGGTTTGCGCGTAAAAATTGGGCAGATGCACGTAAACGGGTAAGGCGACAAAAGCCAGCGGCAAGCCGAGCAAGCCATATTGCAAGCCCTGAAGGGGCGGGATGATGGGGGCGTTATCGCGCATAGTCACCTATTGTGAAGCCTTGCAAGGCCTCGGTAATCGGGGGGCGATAATAGCCACAGAAGTTCCACCCTTACCCCTGACGAGGAGCCCCCATGGCCGATTGGATCAAAGTCATGCCCGCCGATGAAATACCCAGCGATGATGTGCTGGCTGTGACGATAGATGGACGTGAATTTGCCATATACGGCGTAGAAGGCGAAGCCTTTGCCACCGACGTCATGTGTACCCACGGCGATGCGAGACTGTGCGATGGCTTTTTAATTGGCCACGAGATCGAGTGCCCCTTTCACCAAGGGCGGTTTGATGTTCGGTCTGGCCAAGCGACATTTGGCCCCGCCTGCGAACCCATCAAGACTTACGGCACAAAGGTAAAAGACGGCGTTTTGTGGCTCTGGCCTGAGGCTGATAATTGATGCTCAGTCCCGCAGGGAGCTGACGGGTTAGGTCAGCCTGCCAATGAACAGCGCAACCAGCATCCAACTCAGGATGAATAGCGCTTCAAAGACGAACAGGGCGATGGGTCGCCAACCTAATTTGGATAATTTTTCCAGCGAGGTCTTGACGCCGAGCGCGGCGATCGAGACGACCAAGCACCAACCCGATAAGTCCGTGAGGGTGCTTACTGCTAAAGGTGGCAGCGCGACCGTGTTGTTCAAAACCGCCAGCGCGATAAACACCAGCAGAAATACCGGCGTGACTTGCGTGAATGAGACCTTGGCGCCAGGGCTGGCTGCTGCGCGGCTGCTGCGAAAAATCATGGCCATTGCGACCACAACTGGCATGAGCATGGCAACCCGAAACATTTTCGACAGCGTCGCAAAATCCGCCACATCTGGCGAGATGATGTAACCAGCGCCAACGACCTGCGCTACATCATGGATCGCTCCGCCGAGCATGAAACCGGCTTCATTGGTCGTCAAGCCAAATGACGCAACGATCAAGGGATAGGTCACCATCGCGAGGGTCGAAAACGCGGCGATGCCGATCGCGGTGAGCAGCGTCATCTGCTCAACTTCTTCGGTTTGAGGCAGCGTGGCTGAAATGGCGAGGGTAGCGGAGATACCGCAGATGCCTGTGCCGCCCCCACTCAAGATACCCAGACTTTTGGGCAAACCCAAACGCCCTGCACACCAAATACCGAAAAAGATTGTCGCTACCAGACCAGTCGCCAGCGCGAGGGCGCCGAACACGCCCAAGTCGTGCAGGTCGCCGACCAAGATGCGCAGCCCGAGCAGGGCGACACCGATTCGAACGAGTTTTTTCGCTGCAAACTCGATACCTGGGGTGTAGCGATCAACGCCTGACAGGTGATGAAATGCCATGCCCATTAAGAGGGCATAGAGGTATTTGGGACCGCCGTAGTGCTCAGAGACGAAGGTCGCAGATAGCGCAAGGACGAGCGCAAGGGAAACCCCTGGGCTTAATTGCTGTAGATGTCTTGACGGAGCACCCGCCCCCAAAAAAAGAGCCATGAGAAGATCATGCATTAAAAAATCAACAGTTTTGCATGTGGAGCTCACTGGCCCAGTCTCGTAAACCAATGCGTACGGTGACGCCGCCCAGTTTGCCCCCTTCGAAGGCCGTATCGTATGTAATTTATGGGCCAGCAAACGGTATCACCGTGGGTCATTGACTGCTGCCTAGGTGACTAATTCTGTATTCTGTATACAGAAAAACGAGCTAAAGTATAGGCAAATTCACCGCGAAGCCCAATCCATGACCGATACACCGAAACGCGAATCCATCTACCAGCCCACGCAAGAGGGTGTGCTGTTCCCCGTGCTACCCAAGTTCGATAACCCAGCAGACGAGCGCCTGCACCGAAAACAGCGCTTGGTTGGTGCTTGCCGCGCTTTCGCGCTGGAGGGTTTTGACTACGGTTTCGCGGGCCATTTAACAGTCCGTGACCCCGAGCGCCCCGAACTGTACTGGACCAACCCCATGTGTGTGCACTTCGCGCAAGTGAAGTTGTCGAACCTAATTTTGGTCGATCACACGGGTAAGGTCATTGAGGGCGACTATGCCGTGAACCGTGCGGGCTTTGTATTACACGCCGCGGTGCATGAGGCCCACCCTGACATCATTTCGATGTGCCATGCGCACACTGTTTATGGCACTGCGTTTGCCAGCTTAGGGCGCCCACTGGACCCGATCTCCCAAGATGCAGCCGCGTTCTTCGAGGACCACGTCGTCATTCGCAGTGAAGCGGGACAAGTCGCGGTGGAAGAAAAAGCGGGCTTGAAGGTGGCCGATTGGTTCAAGGGAGTGAAGGCCGCGATCCACCAGAACCACGGGTTATTGACCGCCAGCCGCCACAGCATTGAAGCGGCCGCATTTTGGTTCATCGCGCTGGAGCGGTGCTGCAAGCAACAGATGATCGTAGAGGCAACCGGCATCACGCCGCTGATGGTGCCGCCTGACAAGTCACGCTACAGCAGAGAGCACGTGGGCAGTGAGTACATTGGTTGGTTGCACTTCCAAACGATTTGGAATCATTTGGTTCACACGCAACCGGACATGTTTGACTAAAGCCGACGGGTCTCAGCGAAAAACCGCCTTAAACCCAGCGCAACGGCAACGCCCAGCAGTTGCGCCACAGAAAAGCCCACCGCGTCAGTAGGCCTGATGCCTGCAAAGGTGTCTGATAGCATGCGGCCGAACACGGCAGCGGGGTTCGCGAATGAGGTACTGGCCGTGAACCAGTAAGCGGCCCCGATGTAGAACGCCACGCCCATTGCGACGACTTCTTTTCGCATCCGGAAAATCACCAACAATAAGCCAGTTGTGGCGACCACTTCTGCAAGCCACTGTGATGGCCCCGTACGCACCTTGCTGGCGGTTTGCAGAATCTCTAGATCAAACATGGCGTGCGCAACCCACGCGCCCAATGCAGCACCTACCAGTTGCACCGCGACATACGCAGCAAAATCGAGACGACCGAGCTGACCTGTCAACCACATGGCCAATGACACGGCGGGGTTGAAATGCGCCCCACTGATGGGACCGAATACCTCGATCAGCACAAACAAGGCGAAGACCGTCGCCAAGGTGTTGGCCAACAATGCGATCGCCACGTTACCACCCGCCAAATTCTCGCCCATGATGCCGGAACCAATGACCGCACAGAGCAGGCCTGCTGTGCCCAAACACTCGGCCGCATAACGACGCAATGGGCTATACATGATCAAGCGATTGAATTGCCACGCGCAGGGCATCACCCTTCAGTTGCGGAAGTGGCTGTGCCAAAAGGGCACGAATACGCCTCTCGATGGCGAAGAGCGTGTCCTCAAAAGCTTGCTGGACAACAGACGGGGCCGCGTTACCAGCAGAGGGGTCAGGATAGCCCCAGTGAACAGTGACGGGATGCCCCGGCCAGATAGGGCAAACTTCGCCCGCCGCGTTGTCGCATACTGTGATGATGACATCCATTTGGGGCGCGTTAGCCTGGGCAAAAACGTCCCAACTCTTACTTGACAAATCCGCGGTAGCGATACCTCGCTTCTCAAGCGCAGCGAGACCCATTGGGTGGGGCATTTGGTTTTCGCGCGGCGAACTGCCAGCGGAATAGGCTTTCACCAGCGGTGCGCCCAGATGGTTCAATAGCGCCTCAGCCAATATGCTGCGCGCCGAATTGTGGGTACACAAAAATAGAACGTTCATGGCAAAACCCCCTGCAATGCAGGGGGCCTGTTGGATTAGTTTTTAATCTGTGTCCAGACAGACTTGCGAATGTAGTCAGTCGC
>JBMTSM010000144.1:0-5266 GCA_049448275.1 Burkholderiaceae bacterium | reverse complement strand
CTGTTGGAAGATAAGCGCACCTGCAAACAGGAATACGGCCATCCACACGCTGCTCATGTATTGCAGGGTCATGGCAGTGGCCAAGGGGATTTCGCCGATCGCGTAAAACCAGCAACACAGCGACGTCACGCCGACCACGTTGCGCCACAGGTGCATCCCTGGCACTTGCGTGCGGTAAAACGCCCGACCACTTTTGCGGTACCACCAAGCAAGGGCCAGCACACCAATGAGGCCCCGGACCATCACAATCTCGAAGCTGTGGACATAGGCCGAGGCAAACTTGACGAAGACCCCCATGGTCGCAAACAAGAATGCTGCGAGCAGCATCCAAAGGGCTTGTATAGGAGCGGACATGGGGGGTGCGGGCACGCCTGCCCGCTCCGGTTACGCGTGATCGGATAAGTCGAGGGTCCGACGGTACCACTCATGGAAGTGCTGCATGCCGTCCTCCATGGGGCTCTGGTAGGGGCCGATTTCGTTATCGCCCCGTTGCATCAGGGCGCGGCGCCCGGCGTCCATACGCTCTGCGATCTCGTCATCTTCGACCGCCGTCTCCATGTAGGCCTCGCGCTGCGCTTCGATAAACTCGCGCTCAAAAGCTACGATTTCTTCAGGGTAGAAGAATTCCACCACATTCATGGTGCGCTCGGGCGAGATGGGGTGCAGCGTTGACACGGTCAAGACGTGGGGATACCACTCGATCATGATGTGGGGATAGTAGGTCAGCCAGATGGCCCCGTAAGCGGGTAACTCCCCTTGGTTGTAGGCCATTAAGACATCGTGCCAACGGGCGTAGGCGGCGCTGCCGCTTTTGCGCAGGTCGGTTATACCGACGGTCTGCACCGAGTAGTCGCGGCCGAATTCCCATTTCAGATCATCACAAGTGACGAAGTTACCCAAGCCGGGGTGGAAGGGTTCGACGTGGTAGTCCTCAAGGTAGACCTCGATGAACGTCTTCCAGTTGTAGTTGCATTCGTGCATCTCAACATGATCGAGCACGAAGCCATCGAAATTCAGTGCACTGCGGGGACCCAGTTGCTGCAGGTCACCGGCGATGTCCCGTCCGTTGTCTTCGAATAACAGGCCATTCCACTCGCGCAGTTTGTACTGGTTGAGGTTGAGGCAGGGGTCTTTGGAGAAGTGCGGTGCACCCAACAAATTGCCTTGGTCGTTGTAGGTCCAGCGGTGCAAGGGACACACGATGTTGCCGCCGGCGCTGCCGGGTTGCGTCGCCGATAGGTTACCGCGCCCGTTCAGCATCACCGCTTGGCGGTGGCGACAGACATTCGAAAGGAGCTCGATGCCGTTGGCGCCATGCACCAGGGCGCGCCCGTGCCCCTCATGTGCAAGGCTGAAATAATCGCCACGTTCGGGGACCGCCAGCCGGTGCCCCACGTAGCGTGGACCGGACTGAAAGATGGTTTCCATCTCGCGCTTGAAGAGCGCTTCATCAAAATACGTAGAAACCGAGAGTTGACTCTTGGCCTGCTGAAGTTGAAGACTTAAATCAGACATGATGATCCTGACCTATAGACTCCCCCTATGAAGGGGCAGGGAAGGTGTATCGCTACACGAAATGAATGCCAACGGGTGCGGCAAACTCCTAAATTTGCGGGGTAACCTGAAATTGTAGCCGAGGAAAGTTTCCGAGGGAACCGTGCGGTAATTCCCCAGACTCAGATTGTTGCAAGATTGCCCTCTAAAATGGGCATTCCAAAGCCAACACCCTGAGTGCCATGCCCAAAAAGAATACCCCTGAGACCCAGCCGCCGCAAAGCTATGAAGCCGCGGTTGCCGAGCTGGAGTCGTTGACCGAGATGCTTGAGTCGGGGCAGCTGCCACTAGACCAACTGCTGGTCCACTACCAACGGGGTGCTGAGTTGTTGACCTACTGCCGCGCCCAATTGGATGCGATTGAAGCCCAAGTCAAAGTGATGGAAGGTGATCAGGCCAAAGCGTGGGAGCGCGACGCGTGAGTGCGACTGAGCCCTTTGACCTCGCAATCTGGACGGCCCGTCGCATTGATGAGGTTGACCTGGCGCTCGACCAATGGTTGCCTGTGGGTGCCCCAGAGCCCCTGGGTGAAGCGATGCAATACAGCGTCACGGGTGGCGGTAAACGCCTGCGGCCCCTGCTGGCGATTGCTGCCTGTGAGGCGGTTAACCGCCAACCCTTCGAATCTCTGAGCCCCATGGTTCGTGAAGCGGCCTTGCGCGCGGGCTGCGCGATTGAGTTTATTCACGCTTACTCGCTGGTTCACGATGACATGCCCTGCATGGATAACGATGTGTTGCGCCGCGGAAAGCCCACCGTCCATGTGCAGTTTGGCGAGGCGCAGGCTTTGTTGGCCGGTGACGCCTTGCAGGCGCAGGCGTTTGATTGTCTTCTGGGCGGCGATGCCGATATTCCTGCCAGCTGGCGTCTGGGTTGGGTAAAGCGCTTGGCGCTTGCAGCCGGCGCTTTGGGTATGGCCGGTGGTCAGGCGATCGACCTTGCCAGCGTTGGGCACACCCTCGACCAACCCGCGTTAGAGCGCATGCACGCCTTGAAGACCGGTGCACTGTTGCGTGCGGCGGTCGCCATGGGCGGTTTGTGTGGGGCGATCCAGCCGGCGCAAGAGGCCGCGTTGACTGTTTATGGTCAGAAGGTGGGTTTGGCGTTCCAAGTCGTTGATGATGTGTTGGATGTCACGGTCGACACGGTGACGCTCGGCAAGACAGCGGGCAAGGATGCCGCCGACAATAAACCCACGTTCGTCGCACTGATGGGGTTGGCCGCGGCGAAGACTTATGCAAATGAGCTCATTGAGGACGCGGTTGCCGCATTGCAAGGTGCCGACTTGGGTGACGCTGACGCCCTGCGTGCGCTCGCGCACCACGTCGTGGCCCGCACCCACTAATCCCCGCAGAAGGTTGATAGAAAGATTTTGATGTCTGATTTGTTGCATTCAATCGATAGCTCAGCTGACCTGCGTCGTTTATCCCGAGACCAATTGCCCCAGGTGGCCAAAGAGGTCCGCCAGTTTGTGCTCGACAGCGTCTCGAAGACGGGCGGTCACCTGGGCTCAAATTTGGGTACCGTCGAATTGACGGTGGCGTTGCACTACGTGTTCAACACCCCCGAAGATCGCATCGTTTGGGACGTGGGGCACCAAACTTATCCGCACAAAATTCTGACCGGCCGTCGCGACCGCATGACCACCTTGCGGCAGTTGGGCGGCATCAGTGGTTTTCCGGTGCGCGCCGAAAGCCCCTTTGATGCCTTCGGCACAGCGCACTCCTCAACATCCATTTCCGCGGCATTGGGCATGGCGGTCGCGGCGAAATTGCAGGGCTCAGAGCGGCACAGCATCGCTGTGATCGGCGATGGCGCCTTGACGGCTGGTATGGCCTTTGAGGCCATGAACTGTGCAGGTGTGGAGGACGGCAAGTTGTTGGTTATCTTGAATGACAACGACATGTCTATCTCACCGCCCGTTGGCGCGCTCAACCGCTACCTAGCGCAGCTGATGAGTGGCCAGTTTTACGCAGCAGCCAAAGACGTGGGTAAGCGCGTTCTGAAGAACGCGCCACCGCTGTTTGAATTGGCCAAGCGGATCGAGGAAAGTGCCAAGGGTATGGTGGTGCCCGCCACGCTGTTTGAAAAGTTTGGCTTCAATTACATTGGCCCCATCGACGGTCATGACCTCGACTCGCTCATCCCCACCCTCGAAAACCTAAAGCATTTGTCCGGACCGCAATTCCTGCATGTGGTGACAAAGAAAGGGCAAGGCTACAAGCTCGCAGAGGCGGACCCGGTGCTGTACCACGGCCCGGGCAAGTTCGATCCCGCCGTCGGAATCCAGAAATCCAGTACGCCGGCGAAGCCCACGTTCTCAGCCGTGTTCGGGGACTGGTTGTGTGACATGGCAGCAGCCGATCCCCGGCTGGTCGGCATCACACCCGCCATGCGCGAGGGCTCGGGTATGGTGACCTTCGCTGAGCGTTTTCCCAAGCGCTACTTCGACGTCGGTATCGCAGAGCAACACGCGGTCACGTTTGCTGCTGGTATGGCGTGCGACGGCATGAAACCTGTGGTTGCCATCTACTCCACCTTTTTGCAACGGGCTTACGACCAGCTGATTCATGATGTCGCGCTGCAGAACCTACCGGTGGTGTTTGCGCTTGACCGTGCGGGGCTGGTTGGCGCCGACGGTGCAACCCATGCGGGCGCTTACGACATTCCCTTTCTGCGTTGCGTCCCCAACATGGCCATTGCCTGTCCGGCTGACGAGCGGGAGTGTCGTCAGTTGCTCAGTACCGCCTATGAACGCGATCATCCAGTGGCCGTGCGCTATCCCCGTGGCAGTGGCACAGGTATCGAGGCGGGCAAAGACCTTGTGAGACTCCCATACGGCAAGGGCGAGATCGTGCGCACAGGCAAGCGCGTGGCAGTTTTGGCCTTCGGCACTCTGCTACAAGCGGCTAAGCCCGCGGCGGATGCGCTGGACATGACCTTGGTCAACATGCGCTGGGCCAAGCCGCTGGACGAGGCATTGATTGATGAAGTCCTGAGCTCGCACGACGCCATCGTGACCATAGAAGAGGGCGCCATTGCCGGTGGCGCGGGTGAGGCAGTCGCTGCTTATATTCAGCGCAAGCAGCAACAGCACCCTGTCTTGACCTTGGGCTTGCCCGATGTGTTCATCGAGCATGGAGACCCCGCAAAACTACTGGCGAACGTTGGCCTGAGCCCCGTTGGTATTCAATCGGCAGTCGAATCGCGCTTTTATTGATTTTTTCAAGAAGGGTTGACTGATTTTCAAACTGCCGCAAAGGCCCTTTGGACGGTGATATCGAGCCATGCCGCTGACTAAGCGGTGGTTCTACAAGGGAAAACCCGCGGAAAAATTGCCTCAAGTGTTCCCTACAATGTGATCTGACTATTTTTAGTCCAGCGGCGGTTTTGCTGATCCAAAACCGTCAATATTTTTGAAAACAAACGGAGTCAATCGATATGGATCGTCGTTCCCTCATTGCAACCTCTGGCGCCGTTGGTGTGGCAGGTTTACTTGCCGCATGCGGCAAAAAAGAAGAGGCACCAGCGCCTGTAGCAGCCCCAGCAGTCGTTACTGGTGGAGAGCAAATTCGCTGGCGCCTCGCATCCAGCTTCCCGAAAGCTTTGGACACCATTTACGGCGGTGCGGAAGTGTTCGCGCAAAAAGTCAGCGATATGACGGGTGGCAAGTTCCAGATCTCCGTCCACGCCGGTGGCGAGTTGATGCCTG
>JBMTSM010000143.1:0-5300 GCA_049448275.1 Burkholderiaceae bacterium | reverse complement strand
CGGCCACCAGCACCAGTGATCGTCATGGGTGCAAGAAAATCTGAGGCCTTAAAACCAGTCGCACAGATAACCACATCAACTGCATGCAGCACGCCGTCCTTGGTGCGAATACCCTCTGTGGTGAAAGACTCAATACCCGTGGTATTGAGCTCAACATGCGCCATTTTCAACATGGCCGCCCACACGCCGTTGTCGCGCAGCATGCGCTTAGAGGTTGGCGGATAGTCCGGTGTCATCTTTTCGAGTAAATCGGGCCGATCATGATATTGCGTCGCAAGCCATTTAAGGCAACCCTGACGCAGCTCCTCATTAGCTCGCCCGACCGAAACGGGGTGATCCCAATCATCTTCGACAGCTGTCAGCGGCAGGCGCCCCTCGATAGAGATACAGAACTGCCAGAAACGCAGCCAGCGACCATAGTAGGGAACGTGCTTGAGCAGCCATTGCATACCGGGCGCAATATCATCGTGATAGGTCGGTGTTGGTAGCATCCAAGGAGGGCTACGCTGGAAGATTTTGAGGCTAGCGACCTGGTCTACGATCGAAGGGCCAATCTGAAACGCGCTCGCACCTGTCCCGACCATCGCCACGCGCTTACCCTTCAAGTCCAGTCCCTTTGGCCATGCCGCTGAATGGATGATGCGCCCCTGGAAAGACTCGAGTCCGGGAATATCTGGCAGGCTCGGCCGACTCAGAATACCGACCGCGGTAATGACCGCATTGAACTCCTCCTGCGTCACACGACCGCTGCTGTCTCGCACACTGAGGGTCCAGGTCGATCGATCCTCATTGAAGCGCATTTCATCCACTTCGGTACCAAAGCGAATATGGCGCCGTAGCCCCGAGGCAGTCGCCACCGTCGCAAGGTAAGACTGGATCTCCGGCTGACGGGAGAACTGCTGGGGCCAGTCCTGCTTTTGAGCAAAGGACAGGCTGTAGGCAAAGTTGGGTGTATCCAACCGACAACCTGGGTAGCGGTTCTCCCACCAGACGCCGCCCACGTCCTCGTTCTTCTCAAATATCGTGAAGTCAAGTTGGGTCTGTTGCAGTCGATAGCCAGCCGCAATACCCGAGACGCCAGCGCCGATGACAGCGACGCGGAATTTCACACCCGGCGCTACACCCTCAAGCGTCCAGCCAGGCGCGCCTGGATCGGTCGCGAACCCCATTTCGTGCTCCAACAGTGGTCGAAGTTCATCTATGTCACGCGGCAACAGGTACTGCATACACTTAGTGAGCAACGACTCCGACGGAATACCAACCCCTTTCTGTCCACTGTCACGAAAGGCAATCAGCGCCGCAGTGGCGCGCCGTCTTGCCTCTTCCTGCATCTCTTTACTCATGCCGCCCTGCGGCGCAATCTCCACGCGCATGGGTGGCACAGGTGGTTTCACTTCGGGGCCAATAAGGGAAGTATCACCGGTGAGCATCGCGAGCGTTACCATCAGCGACGGTAAATCCGCCTGTGCTACAGATTGACGAATAAATTCGTCGGAAGCCTCAAAAGGCTCAACACGATTAAACACGTCCATGTCCGCGCCTGGCTCCTGCACTGCGGCGTCTGTGGCTACCATCATTTGTTGAATCCTCAGTTTCTAAAATCAACGAACAGCGACACTCATCTCGCCAATACCCTCAAACCAAGCGTGCATGGTGTCGCCTGGCATAACGGGCGCTACACCTTCGGGCGTGCCGGTCATGATGATGTCGCCTGGGTAGAGCGTGTAGGCCTGACTCGCATACGCAATCAGCTTTTGTACATTCCAAATCAACTGCGCCGTGTTTGCTTTCTGTCTGGTCTGTTGATTAACCTTGAGTTCAAAATTGAGATGACCAGGATCTCCGATCTCATCAGCAGTCACCACGTAAGGACCAAACACAGCGAAGGTATCTAAGGACTTACGGAAGGACCGATCCTCGGTACCACGGATCGTCATATCTAAGCCGATCATGTAACCCGCGACGTGCGAGAGCGCTTGGTCTTCGCTGATTCGGAAGCCTTGTTTGCCAATCACAAGGGCCAGCTCGATCTCGTGGTCAATACGTCGATCTGTCCAGTCGGCGACGACGGCCTGACCCGCGCCAATCATCGCGCTACTCGCCTTTAAGAAAACTCCGTAATCGGCGATGGTCTTGATCTCGTTACCGAAGTTAATTCCCTTGTCCGTACGCGATTCGTCCAAATGCAACTGGTAGTTGACTGGCGCTGCAATGATCTTGCCCGGATTGGCGACCGGCGAAAGCAGACTGATGGAGGTAATTGGCACGCCAGGCACACGATCGGCCAACGCCTGGAAACGTGGCATCAATGTTTGGTAGTGATTAAAGAAATGGTCACCGGGTGGCACGGGCCACTGCAGTGTCGGTAAGCCCTCCAGGGCTTCGGTTACGTCATGAACTTGGGTTCCTTTGACCACACCCAGCCGGTCCCGGTTGAAGCGACAAAAACGCATGTCTACCAATCCTTATGATTAAAAAACGAGTTCGACTAGGGCCTAGGAAGTAATAGCCGAGCGGCGATGACGATTCATCAGCCCCGCCGCAACGACCATAGCGGCCAAGGCCCCGCCCACCAAATTGGCGTACACAGCCCAATGGACCATTTCGACAGGCAACAGTAAAAGCGCACCACCGACGAGCGCCGCTACACGCGTCCAGCCTCCGGTTCGCCCAAAGCCGTAGCCGATCATTCCTGATGAAACAAACCAAACGCCGATGATGGCAGTGCCGACGCTGCTGACCGTCACCAACCAAGAATCACCTTGCAACAGAAGGCTGGGCGAGAAAACAAAAAGGAAAGGGACGATGTAGGCTGTCCACGAAAAACGCATGGCTACCCAGCTGGTGCGCATGGGATCGGCACCGGCCACGTTGGCAGCAAAGAAGGCCGCAATTGCCACGGGTGGTGTGACAAAAGACATCATGCCGAGATATAGGATGAACATGTGCGCGGCAATGGGCGCAATACCCACCTCTACAAAGGCCGGGGCGAACAAAACAGCGAGAAGCACGTACACGCCCAGCGTGGGCATACCCATACCCAATACGATACACAGCACACCTGACATCAGTAACAGCAGGAAAACGCTACCTTGGCCCAGGTCAACCAAGTAATTGGTCAGCGCGAAACCCAAACCTGTGATTTGCAAAATACCCATAATGAAACCAGCAGCCGCCGAGATCATGATGATGTCGGCCGAGGAGACACCGGTACGTACGACGCATAGCCATAACTCTTTGATCGTCAGGCGCTGAGTGCCATATCCCAGGGCGAAGCCGATCAACAGTACGGAGATACAGGCAAAAATTGCGGCATTCTCGGGCTCCCGATTCTCCCAAAACAACGCATAGACGAGCACGGCAAAGGGCAACAAAAAGAGCCACCCTTTAGTCAGAACCGTCAAAATTTTAGGAATGTCCTTCGCGGGCACCCTCAGGATATTTCCCTTGGCCGCTTCGAGATCCGCTTGGATGAACAATGCGAAGTAGTAAAGCAATGAGGGCACCAGCGCCGCTACTGCCACCTCTGCGTAACTAATTTGCAAAAAGTCGGCCATCAGAAATGCCACTGCCCCCATCACAGGTGGCATCATCTGTCCGCCGTTGGAGGCAGTCGCCTCAATGGCCGCTGCCTCCTCGGATTTGAAGCCCGATTGCTTCATCATCGGGATCGTCACCACACCGGTTGCAAGGATGTTGGACACCACGATGCCGTTGATCGAACCAAACAGTGATGAGGCCAGAATGGAAATCTTTGCAGCACCGCCCCGAAAGCGCCCCATAAGCCCCAGGGAGACGTCGTTAAAAAAGCTGGCACCGCCGGACGAGGCCAGCAGTTGCCCGAAAAAGACAAATGGGATGACCACAGTCACCCCTATCAACAGGACCAGTCCGAACAGGCCACTGCTGTCCAAACCAAGGTAGACCAGCATACCGAGTGGCCTGACCTCACGAGTCTGTAGCGCCCCCTCCACCAAGTGACCGACAAGTGCGTAAGCAAAAAAAGCGAGTACCACGATCACCAACGGCCACCCTGAAGCGCGGCGGAGACCCTCCAAGACCAACAAAAACAACAGGCTGCAGCTAATCACTACATCCGTAGGCGAATTAAAAAATTCACCAAGCATGCGGGGGTAGTGCCAGCTCATGTAAACGCCCAAGGCGACTGAGACGATGGCGAGGATCCAGTCGTACCACGGCGCGGTGTCCCGGACCCCTCGTGGGTCATTGATTGGGCGTATCAAGTAAATGATGCCCATCGCCAATCCCAGCGCAACCGCAAGAAATTGCTCGGCCAAAAAATTCCAACCCACCATACGGTACAGGTCGGCGCCCCAGGCGATTCCACCAAGGGCAACCGATGCACCCATGGCTGTCGTGGCTGCGGGTACAACCCGACCACCACCTGGCTGGACGTGTTTCTCAATTGGCGAGGGCATGTTTTACTTTCGGTTACGAGGGACTGGTGGGATGAGTACCGCTTTGCTCAACGACCTGGCCAAATACCCGCCTCTTTATAGAAGCGGATCGCGCCAGGATGGAAGCTGATACCGTCGTGCTGAATGGCCAGCTGAGCTGGATTCATTGCCATGAAAGATGGATGTGACGCCACCAAATCCTTTTTGTTCTGATGCAAAGCCTTGACGAACTTGTAGACCGTCTCTTCATCGGTGTCCACACTTGCTGCCACGGTCATGGCGTACTCCATCAGATTGGTCTCGCCGATCACACCCTTCAGATGAGGCAACGGCTTCTGGGATGCAATGGTGTACTCGGGGCGTATCGCAGCCATGGCGGCGCGCGCTTTCGGCGTGTCTTCGAGGTTCAGAAACTTGATACCCACCGCTGCGTCAACCTCAGCCATCTTTGGTGCGCCAATCGCAAAAAGAGTCGCGTCTAGTCGACCCGCTTTGAAGTCGTCAGCAGCACGGAGCAAGTTGGCGGTGGCAACGCCATCGGTGTCACTGAGACTCAAGCCTGCAGTGGCCAACATCGCATTGGATAGCGCAATGCCCTGCGGGAAACCCTGCCAGCCCACCGGGAAGCGCTTACCTTTTAGCTCCGCGACGGAGTTGATCCCAGAGTCCTTACGGACCAAGAGACCGACTTTGAACGGAAACACAACAGCGGCCAAACGCAACTTGTCCAATGGCTTGCCTTGGTGCTCCTCTCGCCCCCGAACCGCAATTCCTAACTCGTCATTGGACATAAAGGTGAACCCAGCCTGACCCGCTTGCACTGCGCTCATCGAGGCGTGAGGTGAATTAAAGGTGACCACCCGCATCTGGATGCCAGCCGCC